>JACXUW010000006.1 GCA_014763705.1 Micrococcales bacterium
GCCCGGTGCCGACCGCGTCCGCGGGCGGCATCGAGCGCAGCGCCGTCGCCGCGGCCGACGCCGAGGTGTTCCGCGTCCGGTCCGGGCTCGTCGCGCGCTTCCGCGAGGAGCTCGTGCACGGCCGCTCGTGAGGGCGCCGGCGAGCGCGCTCAGCCGGCCAGCGCCTCCGGGAGCGGCTCGGCGTGGACCACCGTGAGCGCCGACACGGCGCGGGTGAGGACGACGTAGAGCCGCCGCAGCCCGGTGCGCTCGTCCGGCTCGGCGGCGGCGATGGCCGCGGGCTCGACGACGACCACCCGGTCGAACTCGAGGCCCTTGGCGATGCTCGCCGGCACGAGCTCGACCTGCCGGTCCTCGTCGTCTCCGTGCTCGGCGTCCAGCCGGCCGTGCCTGACCTCCGCGCGCTCCAGGGCGTTGGAGAGCGCGTCGAGGAACGCGTCCGGGGCGATGACCCCGACCGACCCGGGCTCGCCGGTCATCGAGCGCACCGCGTCGACGACGGCGGCCGAGCGGCGGGACGGGTCGGCCGCGAGGACCTCGAGCCGGCCGGGGTTGTCGCGGACCGACCGGGGCGCACCGAGCCCCGGGGCCATCGAGGGCAGCAGGCGGGCGGCGAAGTCGATGACGAGACCCGGCACCCGGAAGCCGCGGTCGAGGGTGACCAGCTCGTGGCGGTCGCGCCCCAGGTGGGCCATCGCCGTGTCCCACGACTCGGTCGCCCACGGGGTGGTGCCCTGGGCGATGTCGCCGAGGACGGTGAGGCTGCCGGTCGACGCGCGCCGGCCGACGGCGCGCAGCTGCATCGGGGAGAGGTCCTGTGCCTCGTCGAGGACGACGTGACCGAGGCTCGGTGTGCGGTCGAGGAGGTCGGTCAGCTCGTCGAGGAGGGCGAGGTCGGCGCGGGACCAACGGGCGGCACCCTTGGTGCGAGCGGGCCTGTCCCAGAGCAGCATCGCCTGCTCCTCGTCGGTGAGGACGCCGTGGGCGGCGTCGGCGAGGGCGGCCGGGTCGGAGAACAGGCGGTGCAGCACGCCGGCCGCGTCGAGCACCGGCCAGAGGTCCTTCGCGTACGCGCGCACGGGTGCCGAGCGGGCGATGGCGTCCTGGGCGGTGTCGCCGGGGAAGTCCCCGGAGCGCTCGATCTGCAGCATCACGAGGTGGGCCAGCCGCTGGGGGAGCAGCTCGCGGGCGGCCGAGTAGCGCACCCCGCGGCGGACGAGCGCCTCCACCTCGTCCTGCACCTCGTAGGCCGGGACCCGCCAGCGCCGCGACCCGCGGGGGACGACCATCGGCTCGGTGGCCCGGCCGACGTGCCGCCACACGGCCGCCCGCAGCACCTCGGCCATCCGGGCGTCGCCCTTGAGCAGGGCCACCGCGGTGTCGTCCTCGGCCCGGACCCGGCCGTGGTCGAGGAGGGTGTCGACCGTCGCGTGCCGGACCCGCACCTCGCCGAGCGAGGGCAGCACGGCGCCGATGTGGTCGAGGAACGCGCGGTTCGGGCCGACGACGAGCACCCCCGAGCGGTCGAGCTGGGTGCGGAAGGAGTAGAGCAGCCAGGCGGCGCGGTGCAGCCCGACGGCGGTCTTGCCGGTGCCGGGCGCCCCCTGCACGCAGATGCTCGTCGCGAGGTCGGAGCGGACGATCTCGTCCTGCTCGGGCTGGATGGTCGAGACGATGTCGCGCATCGGTCCCGAGCGCGGCCGCTCGATCTCGGCGGCGAGGATGGCGCTGTGGTCGGTGGTGTCGCCCCGGGTCAGGCGCTCGTCCTCGTAGGCCGTGAGGCGACCGCGGTCGACCCCGAACCGCCGGCGCAGCTCGACCCCCATCGGTTCGGCGGGGGAGGCGCGGTAGAAGGCGGTCGAGATCGGCGCCCGCCAGTCGACGACGACGGGATCGCCGCGGCCGTCGCTGACGTGCCGACGGCCGATGTGGAAGGTCTCGGCCCCGTGCTCGGTGCGGCAGTCGATGCGGCCGAAGAACAGGGTCGTGCGCGGGTCGTCCTGCAGTGAGGCCACGCGGCGGGCGAGGACCAGGTCGAGGTAGGCGGCGTTGAAGGCGTCGGCGGCGGTCGAGGCGTCGAGCCGCTCGGTGGCCTCGCGCATCCGGCGCAGCTCGTCGCGGGCGCGCTCGAGGTGGGCCTGCTCGCGGGCGAGGACGTCACCCGGGGCGTGCGGGGTCGGCTCGGCGGTCGGCGTGGGCACGGTGGGACCGCCTCCGGTGGACTGGGGATGGGCGTGCTGTGGGGTTCGCATACTGGCGAACCGATGATGGTAGCGCGGTGGCGACGCTCGTGTCCATCCCTCGGGACGTCGTCCCGGCCGGCGCCTCAGACGGTGCGCGGCACCTTCCCGGTCCAGGTGAGGACGTGGCACATCGCGTGGTGGAACCCGTCGCCGTCCGGGTGGAACATGATCGGGCACCCGCCGTCGATGACGGTGAGGCCGTGGGCGCGTCCCCAGGCGGTGGCGTCGTCCGACACGGACCCGCCGCCGAACGAGCGGTGCATCCACACCGAGCGCACACCGGCGTCGAGCGCCTGCTCCATCGTCTCCTGGGCGTGCTCCGGTGAGGTCCCGATGACGACCGCGTCGACCCCGCCGGGGATGGCCTGGAGGGTCGGGTAGGCCAGGTCGCCCTCGACCCGGTCGACGTGCGGGTTGACCGCGAACACCTCGTAGCCGTGGTCACGCATCCACGTGTACACGGCGTTGCTGCCGTGCCCCTTGGGCTGGTGGGACACCCCGGTCACCGCGATCCTGCGGTGGTCGAGGAACTCCCTGGCCGCGTCCTTCGTGGTCGTCGTGGAGGTCGTCATGGTGCTGCCCCTTTCGTCCCTGTCGATGCTTCCACCGGCGGTCCTCCGGCGCTGTTCCGTGGGTCACGGGCGCGCGGCTGTCGGCGGGTGACGGCAGACTCCGCGCATGGACCGATCGAGCGCCCCCATCCAGGTCGTCATCGACTGCGCCGACCCCGGAGCCCTCGTCGGCTTCTGGGCCCAGGCGCTCGCGCCCCGCGGCTACGCAGTGCCTTCGCCGCCGGGCGGCTTCGCCGACTGGCCGGCCTTCCTCGCGGCCAACGGCGTGCCGGAGGAGCGGTGGAACGACGCGTCGGCCCTCGAGGCCGACGGGCACCCCCGCATCTTCCTCCAGCGGGTGCCCGAGCCGAAGACGGTGAAGAACCGGGTGCACCTCGACCTCCTCGCGGGTGGTGGTCCGGCGGTGCCGGCCGACGAGCAGCGGCGCCGCGTCGCGGCCGAGGTCGCGCGGCTGGAGGCGCTCGGCGCCACCCGGGTCGAGGAGCACACCGAGCTCGGGACGCACTGGGTGACGATGCGCGACCCGGAGGGCAACGAGTTCTGCGTCTGACCTCCCGGCACTGGTGTCAGCCGCTGCCGAGGGGGTAGACCGGAGGTGCACCCGATCCCGTGAGGAGGCACCGATGAGTGACATCCCCGACGAGCCCCTGGACTCCGGCGACGACGTCGGCGCGGTCGAGGACGAGCTGCTCTCCCGGCCCGACGAGGCGGACGAGGCGGACGTCATCGAGCAGCACCAGCCGGTGCCCGACGACGAGGAGGACGCGCCGCGGGAGGAGCCCGGGTGACGCAGGCCGACGATGTCCGTGACCTGCTCGACCGGCACGGCCTGACCTTCGCCGAGGAGGCGGGGATCACCTTGCGCGACAAGCCCTCGCCGCTGTTCCAGCTGGTGATGCTGGGTCTGCTGTCCTCGACGCGCATCTCCGCGGACATCGCGGTCGCGGCGGCGCGGGAGCTGTGGAGGGCGGGCTGGCGCACCCCGCAGCGGATGCTCGGCTCGACGTGGCAGCAGCGCGTCGACGCCCTCGGCCGCGGCGGGTACCGGCGCTACGACGAGTCGACGGCGACCCGGCTCGAGCAGCTGGCCCGCCGGACGGTCGACGAGTACGGCGGCGACCTGCGACGGCTGCGCCCCGGTGCCGATGGCGACCTGCGTCGGCTGCGGGAGGGACTGACCGGCTTCAACGGCATCGGCCCGACCGGGGCGGACATCGTCTGCCGCGAGGTCCAGGCGGTGTGGCCAGAGGTCGCACCCTTCTTCGACGAGCGGGCCCTGGCCGGCGCCCGGGCGCACGGGTTGCCGACCGACCCCGCGCGGCTCGCAGGTCTGGCGCCGCGGGGCCGCGTCGCCGACCTCGCGGCCGCGTTGGTCCGGGTCGCCTGAGCCCCGCCGCCCGCGGCCGGTCGGGTGGCGTCCGGCGGCGCTCTGGGCCACGATGAGGCATCGACGAAGGGGGCCGCAGTGGCGCAGCTGATGGTCGTGAACGACGCCGAGCGCGTCTGGGTCGAGGGCAACGTGGCCCTGGTCGCCGACTCCGGGGTCGACCTCGACGACGCCGATGCCTTGGGCCGGGCCTTCGACGCCGAGGCGGCGCGGTGGTTCGGGACACCCGAGGGGGAGCGGGGTGACCCGAACGCGCTGGTCAACGCCTTCGGTCTCGCCGTCGGCGAGCACCTGCGCCGCACCTGCGCCTTGCACTGGGTCGTCGCGAGCGACGACGACGGCACCGAGATCGCGCTGCACCGCCAGCCCTACGACGTCCTCGTCCACCCGACGGCGATGGTGGCCCGGCGCTGGTACGACGGCACGCGCGGCGAGGTCCAGGCCCTCGTCTCCGCGGTCAAGGACTCGCTCGCCGGGCTCCCCGACGACGCCTGACCCGGCGCCCGGGCACTCCGTGCACCCGGACCACCGTCCTGTTCAGACCCGTTCGACGCGGTCGGCCTGCGGGCCCCGGTCGCTCTGGCGCACCTGGTAGCGGACCCGGTCGCCCGGCTGCAGCGGCTCGGCGCCCCGCAGCACCGACACGTGCACGAACAGGTCCGCGCCGCCCGCGTCCGGGGTGATGAAGCCGAACCCTCGCTCCGCGTCGTAGCGCGCGACGACTCCCTGTCCGCCGCGGGCGGGGGCCTCGGACGCCTCCCGGTGTCGCGGCCGCACGCCGGCCGCGGACCTCGTGGGCGCGCCGCGTCGGCCCGAGCCTCCGGCGAGTCGCACGTCGCGCGCCTGCGGGCCCCGGTCGCCCACCACGACGTCGTAGGTCACCCGGTCCCCCTCGTCCAGGGCCGAGAGTCGGTCGGCCAGCTCCCGCACGTGGACGAAGACGTCGGCGCCGCCCGCCTCGGGGGTGATGAACCCGAAGCCCTTGTCCTCGTCGTACCAGGACACCGTCCCGTCCGCCCCGTCGGAGGCCACGGTCTGCCGGGCGGCCGTGTCGCCCAGGGGGAGCAGGTGGTCGGCCTGCGGTCCCTTCTCCCCGTCGACGACGAGGAACGCCACCCGCTGACCCTCCGAGAGGACACCGCCGCCCACCACGGCCGAGCTGTGCACGAAGACCTCGGCGCCGTCGTCGTCGGGCGTGACGAACCCGTACCCCTTGGCCGGCTCGTACCAGGCGACGGTCCCGAGCACGCCGAGTGGCGCATCGGCGGACCGGTCGGCCGTGACCCGGACGCGCTTGGCCTGCGGGCCGCGGTCGCCCTCACCGATCTCGAACTCGACCACCTGCCCCTCACGCAGCTGCTTCACCGCGTCGCCGCTGACGATCTCGGACGCGTGCACGAACAGGTCCTCGGCGTCCTCCCCGAGGGCGATGAAGCCGAACCCTCGGTCGGCGTCGAACCAGCGGACGGTTCCCTCGGTCACGGTCGTCTCCTCGGCGAAGGGCGGGTGGGCGTCCACCCAGTGTCCCCGACGACAGCGCTCCGAACGCGCGGCGCCCGGCAGCATCCGCACGGTCGTGGACGTGCCGAGGCCGCGACATCACTCGCATGCCCCGGGGAGGCGGAGTGGCAACTGGGAGCGCTTCTCGGGGACGAGGCAGATGCCGCGCGATCTCGCCTGACGAGGAGGCCTCCAAAGCAGACGTCGTCTCAGATCAAGGCGACGACCGCCAAGCGGGGTACGCGATGTGGTGGCACGCGAACACTCGGTATCCCGACCAGCCGCTCAGCGCCCGTCTGGCACTCGCGGAGTGCGTGGTGCGCGACCTGCTGGGAGAGGCGCATCACCGTCATGCAGGGCGAGCGAATCGGTCACGACCACCCCGCGCGAACCGGTGCCCGACGGAGACGCGACCCTTCGCGACTGGGTCATGTGAGTGCCCCCAATGAACAAGACGGTTGTCTGGATGGCCGACTCCCAACGTCCACTCCTCGGCTGACACCGGCAGGCCGCCCGGCGCCCCACGGCCAGGAGGATCACGCCGAGCTGACTCCGTGGGCGCAGCCCCGACACGGGCCGCCCGTGCGCGGGTTCGGGCCTCCGGGATGCTGCAGAAGAGGACGTCTGCACTTCCCGAGAACCTCTCTCGACCCGGGGAGTGCCACCGCCCTATCCTCGATGTACGGACTGCTCCGCACCTTGGCCCCAGGAGGCGGCAATGGCTGCTCCATCACCCGCTGGTCCACCTCGGCTGCGCATGATGTGCCCCCTTGAACTCGACGAACACCCCACGCATCAGGGGCGCGATCACCTGCTTGCGCTGACTGTGCTGATGCTCGTCTGCGCGGTCACGGTGTTTCTCAGTCGCTAGCCCATCAGGAGTGCCAGGTGGTCGGCGAGTGCGCCGAAGGGCACGATTGCCCACCTGCGCGCCAACGGCTTCACGCTTGGCTCACATCACGGCGAGGGCACGTTCGGCGCCCAGTCGGTCGACCAACGCGAAGCCAAGGTGATCATCACGGTCGATCGCTCGCAGTGGATGCTCGACGTTGCGCCAGTCAATCGAGCTGCGGCGTGGCAGTGCGACGTGCTGATCGCGGCACGGGCAGGTCGGGAGAACGGTGGAGTCTTCCCGATCGTCGGCACCAGGTGGCTCGCCGAGATCAGCCGCCTGGACGCGGCGGGTCAGAAGGGTGGCGGGCCGAGAGGTCGAGGCCGGGGCCGTGGCGGGTGCATGCCGGACACGGTGACGTCCCATCGGGGTCGGCGCACCTCGATTCGACACGCGCGGGGCGGGGGCGGCGACGCGCCGACGGCGTGCTCCAGCCGGAACTCGAGGGCCGAGTGCCGGGCGTCCGGTGCTCGGGGCGGCGGAGGCGGGAGGTCGGCCGCCGCGGGTAGGACGAGGCCGCGATGGTCCACCGGGGTGGTCTGCCGCGTCCGGCCGGTGGGGTCGGTCCAGGTCATCCTCCCGTCGTCGCCCAGCCGGGCCGACCATCCGCGGCGCTGCTTGACGCGGTGGTGGCGCCGGCACAGGCAGACGAGGTTGAGCGAGGACGTGGGACCGAGGGGCCACGCGAGGACGTGGTCGAGGTCGCAGAACCGGGCGGCGACGTGGCATCCCGGGAAGCGGCAGTGGCCGTCACGCGCCCGGACGAGGGCGGCGAGGCGGGTGCCGGGCCGGTAGGCGTCCGTGGCGAGACCACCGTCGGCGTCGAGCAGCGCGCCCGTGGCCGGGTGCAGCACCGGGCCGGCCGGGGCGTCGACGGCCTCCACCTGGGCGAGCCACCGGCGGCTGACGAGGGCGGGATCGCCCGCGTGGAGACCGTGGACCGCGACGAGGTCGTCGGGCGTGACCGCGACCGGTGCCGGCGCGGACGGTGCATCGGTGGCCTCGGCCGGTGCCACGAGCTGGACGCGGACCTCGACGCTGGCGTTCGAGGTCACGAGGTCGGTGAGCGCCTTGCCGCGGGCCCGCTCGACGTGCGCGCAGGTGCCGTCCTCGACGTACCGCTGGGCGAGCGCGTCGATAGCCGCCCACGCCGCGCAGGCCTCCTCCGACGGGAAGGTGCCGAGCCAGGTGTCGACGCCCAGCTCGTCGACCCACCGGCGCAGCCCCGAGGTGGCCCGGGCGCGGACGGCGCGCTGGCGCAGCAGGTCGGGGGAGATGGCCGCGAGCACCCGGCGGACCCGTCGCCGCAGGCGAGGGGCGTCCTCGCGGACGAACCACGGCGCGACGGCCTCGACGACGCCGGCGGCGAGCTCGGCGGGTGCCTCCTCCAGCTCGTGGGCGACGACCTGGGCGCGGTACGGGTCGAGCCGACCCTCGGCCATGGCCGCGTGCAGCCCGCCGAGGCCCGTGCACGTGTCGGTGCCGGCCGGCCCGTCGGCCGCCCGGCGGACGGCGTCGCGCACGCGCCGCTCGGCGTGCACGGCGGAGATGGTGAGGACGCCGGAGACGACGGCGGGCGCGTCGAGGGCCACGTGGCCGAGCGCCCGGTGCGTGTCGACGACCTCGTCGGTCTCGAGCTCGACCGGCTCGATGGCGGCGAGCCGCACGATGGCCTCGTCCTGCGCCGCCGCCACGACGTCGGCGAGGCACTGGAGCCCACCGAGCGCCGCTGCCCAGTCGGCGACGGACCCGGACGACTCGGCGGGAGAGAGGACCGCGGTGACCAGGGCTCGAGCGGCGCAGGCCGCCGTGACGACGTCCGACGCCTCGACCCGGCCGGTGCTGATGGTGCTCATGTGCTCCCCCTCCCCTTGTGCCCCCATCGTACTCCGGGGCGGCCCTCAGGGGAAGAGTTTTCCACATGAAAACGCCTGTGGCGCAACGGTTCAGAGCGAGGTAAGGGGCCGTGGTGATTGGTGTGACCACGGCCCCTCGGGCGGCTCCTGGGACCCTCCCCGACGCGGCCTCAGCCGGCGGCGAGGAAGGCGTCGATCTGGTCGATCGCCGACCGCGAGCCCTCCTCCACCCCCATGTCGAGCACCTTCTGCAGCGCCTCGGCGCTCTCGAAGGTGCTCGTGTACGTGGCCGTCGTGCCGCCGTCGGTCGGCTCGAACGTGTAGGTGTTGTGCGAGACCGGGAGGTCGGGGTTCGGCTCGAGCTCGGCGGTGGCGAAGCCGTCGTCGAAGGTGAACCGACCGGGCGCCTCGACGCCGGTGACGTCCCAGTACCCGCCGAAACGCTCGCCCTCGGGGGAGGTCATGTAGTACGTCGAGCGGCTGCCGGGCCGCAGCTCGTGGGACACGAACGTGGCCGGGTACTCCGGTGGGCCCCAGACCTGCTCGAGCTGGCGGGCGTCCTCGTAGAGCGACCAGACCCGCTCGACGGGGGCCGCGAACTCGGCGGTGATGGTCAGGCGGCGGTTGTCGACGTCCTTGGTGATGTCGGTGACGGGCATGTCAGGTCTCCTCGCTGAGTAGTGCGTCGATGCGGGCGATCCGTCCCCGCCAGACCTCCTCGAGCTCGGTGAGCATCGAGGAGACCGACCGGACGGCCTCGACGTCGCCGCTGGCCAGCGCCTCGCGACCGTGGCGCCGCTTGGTCAGCAGGCCCGCCCTCTCGAGGACGGCGACGTGCTTCTGGACGGCGGCGAAGCTCATGTCGTAGCTCGTCGCCAGGGTCGTGACCGAGTGCTCCCCGGCCAGCACCCGGCGCAGGATGTCGCGCCGCGTGCGGTCCGAGAGCGCGTGGAACATGGCGTCCGCCCGGTCCTCGCTCGTCTCGGTCACGGGGCAAACATACAACCAAACGGTTGTAGGTTGTCAACCCCGGCGGGCCACTCGACCGGCCCCAGCGGCGCAGCACCGCACGACCCGCTGGCGGGGGACTCGCCGCGGGGACGTGCGAGCGCCCTCAGCCGGCGGTCTCGAGGTTGAGGATGTTCCCGTCGGGGTCGGCGAACCACGCGCTGAGCAGGCCGTCGCCCATCGAGGCCACGCCGTCGGACCAGGTGAGCCCCGGTGCCTCGAAGGTCTGGAACTCGATGCCACCGGCCCGCAGCGCCTCGACCTCGGCGGCGAAGGCCTCCGCGGGGACCTGGAAGGAGACCGCGGTCGCCTTGTTGGTCCCGGCGAACGCGGACGGGTAGACGAACAGCCGCGAGCTGCCGGTCCGGTACATGACACCCTCGGGCGGCTCACCGTCGGGGACGAGACCGAGAACGCCCTCGTAGAACTCCCGGGCGCGCGCGAGGTCCTTCACCGCGAGGGTGGGGACAGGGGTGTGGTCGCCGAGCATGGGTCCTCCACGGCGGACCGGGCGACCGTCGTCCGGCCGGCCGCTCCCGACGCTAGGGAGCACCGGTCCACCGGTCAATGAGCCGATGGGGCCACCGCCGCCGGCCACCGTGACATGACTCTCACCACCGGGCGCCGGACCACGCGGAGGGCCCGACCGGCGGCGGCCCTCCTGACCTGCGCCGACGCGCATTCCCGACCGTTCTCAGCCCGCTCTGGGTGGGCCCCGTCCGACTTGAGGATCCCGCGCCGGTCTCGGCAGGGTCGTGCGGATGGAGCAGCACACCCGCAGGCCCGCCCTCCCTGCGCTGACCGGCCTCCGCGCGCTGGCCGCGGTGTGGGTCGTCCTCTTCCACTACCGGGCGGAGGTCCTCGCCCTCGAGCCCGCCCTCGTGCCCCTCGACACCTTCATGAGGGCCGGCTACCTCGGGGTCGACCTGTTCTTCGCCCTGAGCGGCTTCGTCCTCGCCTACACCTACGCGGACCGGATGCGCACCTTCCGCTGGCGCGACACGGGTCGGTTCGTGCGCAGCCGGTTCGGGCGGGTGTGGCCGGTGCACGTCCTCGCCCTGCACGTCGACCTCGTCATCGCCCTCCTCCTCGGCACCCTCGGCCGCACCGTCGAGGACAGCCGGCGCACCGCCGACGCGTACGTCGAGAACCTCGCGATGGTCCACTACTGGGTCAGCGACCGGCCGAGCTTCAACACCCCGGCGTGGTCGATCAGCGCCGAGTGGTTCGCCTACCTCCTGGCCCCGCTGCTCTTCCTCGCCGTCGCGCGGCTGCGCCGGGCCGGGACCGCCCTGACCCTCGCCGCCGCCTCCTACGGCGTCATGCTGTGGATCTTCGCCACCTACGCCCTGCCCAACGGCAACCTCGAGGGGATGTTCTGGGTGCGGATCATGTTCGAGTTCGTCGGCGGGATGCTGCTCTGCCTCGCGTGGGTACGCGGCGGCGCCCGGCTCGGTCGGCTCGCGCCGGTGCTGCCGGCCTCCCTGCTCGTCCTCGCCCTCGTGCCCGCCGCGGCGCACGGTGGCTACTGGATGGCGCCCGCCCTCGGCCTCGGCGTCGCCGCGCTCGCGGAGTCCTCGGGATGGCTGGCCCGGCTGCTGTCCCTGCGCTGGGTCGTCGCGGCCGGCGAGGCCTCGTTCGCGCTCTACATGGTCCACTGGCTCTTCGAGTGGCCGGTCGAGCACGCCGTCGCGCTGGCCCGCGACAATCCCTGGCTCGGCCAGCTCGTCCTCGGCGCCTTCGTCGGCGTGCTCGCCCTCACCTCGTGGCTCGTGCTGCGGTTCGTCGAGCGCCCGGCCCGCCGTCTCGTCGTCGAGGGGCGCCGCCGGTCCGCTCCGCCGTGGCCGACCCGCGCGGACGGCGTCCCGCTCCCGACCCGGTCCGCCCTCGCCGCCCTGCGCTGACGGCGCCCGCCCGATGACACGGCGACCGCCGAGCGGTACGGTCGGCCGGTGGGCATCGCCGCCGAGCTCGGCTACGTCCTGCCGCGGCCGAACGCCGGGCAGCGCGCGATGCAGGCCGTGGCCTCCAGCCGCCCCGGCGCGT
Source organism: Micrococcales bacterium (assembly GCA_014763705.1). Taxonomy (GTDB): domain Bacteria; phylum Actinomycetota; class Actinomycetes; order Actinomycetales; family Dermatophilaceae; genus Phycicoccus. Next base: position 11,505 of record JACXUW010000006.1, read on the forward strand.
GGGTGCTCGCCCGCGTGCTGCCGGCCACTGACCGCGGGGTCGCCCGGCTGACCCGCGGCCGCACGACCCTGTCCGGTGGGGTGAGCGCGCTCCCGACCCTCGTGCTCACCACGACCGGGAGGCGCAGCGGACGAGCCCGCGAGGCCCAGCTCATCGGTGTCCCCGTCGGCGACGGGCTGGCACTGCTGGGCACGAACTTCGGCCAGACCCGCACGCCCACGTGGGTGCTCAACCTCGAGGCCGACCCCCGTGCGTCCGTCTCCTACCGGGGCGTGACGTGCGACGTGGTGGCCCGCGCGGTCACCGAGGCCGAGCGGCCGGAGGTCCTGGACCGCGCGGTGGCGGTCTACCCCGGGTACGCCCGCTACCTCGCCCGGGTCCGCGGGCGCGAGGTGCGGATCCTCATCCTGGAACGGGCGGACCACTGACCCGAGGTCAGTCCCGGGGCGGGCGGTCCTCCTCGCGCAGTCGGGGCTCGGTGCGCCGCTCGGGGTGGATGCCGCGCTTGTCGCGGTAGAACTCCCGGATGGTGTCCATGTCGGCGTGGACGTCCGGGGTGGCCCTGATCGTGGGTCCGAAGCCCGCGGTGCGGCTCGGCCCGTCGATGAACGCCAGGGCGATGGGCAGCCCGGCGGAGCGGGCGATCCGCCAGAATCCCGACTTCCAGTACTCGCTCTTCTCGCGGGTCCCCTCCGCGGCGAGGATGAGCAGGAACGGCTCACCGCTGCGGGCCTCCCGGACCAGCTCGCGGACGACCTGGCCGGGGTGCTCACGGTCGAGGGGGATGCCGCCGAGTCGGTGGAGCAGCCAGCCGAGCGGACCCCGGAACAGCTCCTTCTTGACGAGCACCCGGGGCGTGACGCCCCCGCGCCACATGACGAGCAGCATCATGACGAAGTCCCAGTTGGACGTGTGGGGCGCGCCGACGAGGATGCCGGTGCGCGGGACCTCACCCACCGCGCGCCAGCGGGCCAGCCGCAGCACCGCCCGGGCCAGGGCGGACCTCACGGGCCCACCCGCGGGGAGCCGCCGGCCCTCGCGGGTCGGGCGCCGAGACCCGTGACGAAGTCGGCGACGACCTCGGCGAAACGTTCCGGCCGGTCCTCCTGGACGAAGTGGCCGGCACCCTCGACGACCGTGTGCGCACGGCCCCGCGCACCCGGGATCCTCGACTGCATCCACCGGTCACCACCACGGGTGATCGGGTCACCGTCGCTGAAGGCGGTGAGGAACGGGACCTCGAGGGTGGCCAGCCGCTCCCACGCGGCCCGGTTCGCCGACGCCGCGGGGTCGTCGGGCGTGTTCGGGACGAGCTCCGGGAAGACCCGGATGCCCGTGCTGTGCGCCTCGCTGGGGAAGGGTGCGGCGTAGGCCGCCCGCTCCGCGTCGGTCAGCGGGCGCCGGCAGCCGGAGTCGACCATCCGCCCCACGTCGAGGGTCGGCGCCGAGCGGACCATCCGCCGGAACTGCTGCCACGCCTCCGGCATCGGACGCTCGCCGGTGGGCAGTCCGGTGTTGGACATGACGACCCCGGCGAACCGGTCCGGGTGCTCGGCGAGCAACCGCATCCCGAGCAGCCCGCCCCAGTCCTGGCCGACGTAGTGGACCTGCCGCAGGCCGAGGCGGTCGAAGAGGGCGGCCCGCAGCCACTCCACGTGGGCAGCGAACGAGTACGCCTCCCGGTCGACCGGCTTGTCCGAGCGGCCGCAGCCCACGAGGTCGGGCACGACCACCCGCAGGCCGGCCTCGACGAGCGGGCCGACCATCCGACGGTAGAGGTAGCCCCACGTCGGCTCGCCGTGGACGAGGACCACGACAGGCCCGTCCGCGGGACCGGCGCTGACGTGGGCCATCCGCAGGCCGCTCCGCGCGTCGACCTCGACCCAGGCGGGCTCGAGGTCGAACCCCTCGACGACGTCGAACCGGTCGGCCGGGGTGCGCGCGATCTCCATCCGCGCAGTATGTCGCCCCGGCCGGTGGTGCCCGGCCCCGACGACCGGGTGCACCCCGGCGCCCGCGGACGGTCAGCCGCCGGAGGGCTCGCGGACCTCTGCCCGGTCGATCTCACCGTCGACGAGGTCCTCGGTGGCCCGGACGAGCAGCGGGTGCAGGTCGGTCTCGCCCCGCCGCACGCGCGCGACGAGCTCGTGGCGCATCCGCGGCTCCCAGAACTTCCTGATGTGCGTCGCGATCTCCTCGGCCGCCTTCTCCGGGGGCAGGGCCTCGAAGTTGCGGACCAGGTCGTGGCCGAGCCGGACGACGGGCGGCACCGAACCGCTCACCGGCGGTGCCTCGCCATCGCCCCCACCGGCATCGACGACGCCTCCGGCGCCTCGCCGGCCTCGGCCCGCGCCGCCTCGGTCGCGACGGTCACCTGCACCGCGGTCACCTTGTACTCGGGGCAGTTGGTCGCCCAGTCCGAGTTCTCGGTCGTCACGACGTTGGCGCCGGTGACCGGGTGGTGGAAGGTCGTGTACACGACCCCGGCCGGCATCCGCTCGGAGACCAGGGCGGTGAGCCGGGTGGCGCCCACCCGCGAGGACAGCTCGACGACGTCCCCGGTGTGGATGCCCCGCAGCTCGGCGTCCGACGGATGGATCTCGAGGACGTCCTCGGGGTGCCACGTCGAGTTCGGGGTGCGCCGGGTCTGTGCGCCGACGTTGTACTGCGACAGGATGCGCCCCGTCGTCAGGACGAGCGGGAAGCGGCGGTTGGCGCGCTCGGTGGTCGGGACGTAGACCGTCGGGGTCAGCTGCCCGAGCCCGCGGACGAACTGCCCGACGTGCATCGTCGGCGTGCCGTGCGGCGCGGCCTCGGTGACCGGCCACTGCATCGAGCCCTCGGCGTCCAGCCGGGCGAACGAGACGCCGGCGAAGGTCGGTGTCGTGGCCGCGATCTCGTCCATGATCTCCGCCGGGGAGCCGTACGACATCGGGTAGCCCATGGCGGTCGCGATGTCGCAGACCACCTGCCACTCGTCGCGTCCGACCCGGGACGGCATGACCGGCCGCACCCGGTTGAGGCGGCGCTCGGCGTTGGTGAACGTGCCGTCCTTCTCGAGGAACGAGGTGCCGGGCAGGAAGACGTGGGCGAAGCGCGCGGTCTCGTTGAGGAAGAGGTCCTGGACGACGACCATCTCCATCGAGCGCAGCGCCGCCTCGACGTGCTGGGTGTTGGGGTCGCTCTGCGCGATGTCCTCGCCCTGCACGTACAGCCCGAGGAACGAGCCCCCGATCGCGGAGTCGAACATGTTGGGGATGCGCAGGCCCGGCTCGGGCTGGATGGTGACGCCCCACAGCGACTCGTAGATCTCGCGGACCTCGGGTCGCGAGACGTGCCGGTAGCCCGGGAGCTCGTGCGGGAAGGAGCCCATGTCGCACGAGCCCTGGACGTTGTTCTGGCCGCGGAGCGGGTTGACGCCGACGCCCTCGCGACCGAGGTTGCCGGTGAGCATCGCCAGGTTGGCCATCCCCATGACCATCGTCGAGCCCTGGCTGTGCTCGGTGACGCCCAACCCGTAGTAGATGGCGGAGTTCGGACCGGCGGCGTACAGCCGTGCGGCGGAACGCAGCTCGTCCGCGGGGATGCCGGTCTCGGCCTCGGTGGCCTCGGGCGAGTGCTCCGGCCGCGCGATGAACTCGAGGTACCCCTCGTGGCCCTCGGTCCGCGTGCGGACGAACTCCTCGTCGAGCAGCCCCTCGGTGACGATGACGTGTGCCATCGCGTTGACGAAGGCGACGTTCGTGCCGGGACGGACCGGGAGGTGGTGCGCGGCCTCGACGTGCGGGCTGCGGACGAGGTCGATCCGCCGCGGGTCGGCGACGATGATCCGGGCGCCGGCCCGCAGCCGCTTCTTCATCCGCGACGCGAACACCGGGTGCGCGTCGGTGGGGTTGGCGCCGATGAGGAGGATGACGTCGGCCTGCTCGACCGACTTGAAGTCCTGGGTGCCGGCCGAGGTGCCGAAGGCGTGGTTGAGCCCGTACCCGGTGGGGGAGTGGCAGACCCGCGCGCAGGTGTCGACGTTGTTGTTGCCGAACGCGGCCCGCACCATCTTCTGGACGACGTACACCTCCTCGTTCGTGCAGCGCGAGGACGAGATGCCGCCGATCGAGCCGACGCCGTGCTCGGCTTGGATGGCGCGGAAGCCCTCGGCGACGCGGGCGATCGCCTCCTCCCAGGACACCTCGCGCCACTCGTCGTCGATCGTGTCGCGGACCATCGGCGAGAGCTGCCGGTCGTCGTGCGCGGCGTACCCGTAGGCGAAGCGGCCCTTGACGCACGAGTGGCCCTCGTTCGCGCCGCCGTCCTTCCAGGGGGTCATCCGCACGACCCGGGTGTCGTCGCCCGAGTCTTGGACCTCGGCCTTGAACGAGCAGCCGACACCGCAGTACGCGCACGTCGTGACGACCGAGCGGGTCGGCATCCCGAGCTGGACGACCGACCGCTCGACGAGCGCGTCGGTCGGACAGGCCTGCACGCAGGCGCCGCACGAGACGCACTCGGAGTGCAGGAAGTCGGTGCCACCGGCGGAGATCCGGGAGTCGAAGCCGCGGCCCTCGACGGTGAGGGCGAAGGTGCCCTGGGTCTCCGAGCAGGCCCGCACGCAGCGCGAGCAGACGATGCAGGCCGCCGGGTCGTAGTCGAAGTACGGGTTCGAGTGGTCGGTGGTGTCGGTGAGGTGGCTCGCGCCGTCGAGGCCGTAGCGGACCTCGGCGACCCCCGTCTCGCGGGCCCACTTCTGCATCTCGCAGCTGCCGCGGGCGCAGCCGTCGCAGTCGGTCGGGTGGTCCGAGAGGTAGAGCTCCATGACGTTCCGGCGCAGGTCCTGCACCTGCTCGGTGCGGGTGCTCACGACCATCCCGTCGGCGCACGGCGTCGTGCAGGACGCCGGCGTGCCCTTGCCGCCCTCGACCTCGACGAGGCATAGCCGGCAGGAGCCGAACGCCTTCAGCGAGTCGGTGGCGCACAGCCTCGGGATCTCGATGCCGGCCTCGGTGGCGGCCCGCAGCACCGAGGTACCGGCGGGCACGGTGACCTCGCGCCCGTCGATGGTGACGGTGGCCGTCGTGTCGGAGACGACGGGCGGTGTGCCGTAGTCGGTCTCGGCGCCCGGGGTGCCGGGTCGCTCGTCGATGGTCGTCATGGCCGCGCTCCTCCGTGGGTGCTGGTGGCGGACTCGGGCATCGCGTCGGTGGCGCGGTTGGCCGTGGCGGGCTCGACGCCGAAGTCCTCCGGCCAGTGCTCGAGGGCGCTGCGGACGGGCATCGGGGTCAGCCCGCCCATCGCGCACAGCGACCCCTTGGTCATCGTCGCGCAGAGGTCCTCGAGGAGGACGAGGTTGGCGTCGCGCTGCGTGCCGGCCCGGATCCGGTCGATCACCTCGACGCCCCGGGTCGAGCCGACCCGGCACGGCGTGCACTTGCCGCAGGACTCCTTGGCGCAGAACTCCATCGCGAACCGGGCCATCGCGCCGGCGTCCATCGAGTCGTCGAACACGACGATCCCGCCGTGGCCGACCATCGCGTCGGCGGCGGCGAACTCCTCGTAGTCGGTCGGCAGGTCGAACTTCGACGGCGGCAGGTACGCCCCGAGCGGCCCGCCCACCTGCACCGCCTTGACCGGCCGGCCGGACGCGGTGCCGCCGCCGAAGTCCTCGACGAGCTCGCGCAGCGGGATGCCGAAGTCGGCCTCCACGATGCCGCCGCGGGCGACGTTGCCGGCGAGCTGGAACACCTGGGTGCCGCGCGAGCGCCCGGTGCCGAGCGCGGCGTACGCGGCGCCGCCGTCGGCCAGCACCATCGGGACGGCCGACAGGGTGAGCACGTTGTTGACGACGGTCGGCCGCCCGAAGAGCCCCTGGAGCGCCGGGATGGGCGGCTTGGCCCGCACCTCGCCCCGCTTGCCCTCCAGCGAGTCGAGCATCGAGGTCTCCTCGCCGCAGATGTAGGCGCCGGCCCCGACGCGCACGTCGAGGTCGAAGCGGCGCCCGCTGCCGAGGACCGAGGCGCCGAGCAGCCCGTGGGCGTAGGCGATCTCGATGGCCCGGCGCAGCGTCCGGACCGCGTGCGGGTACTCGGAGCGCAGGTAGACGAACCCCTCCGTGGCGCCGACCGCGACGGCGGCGATGGCCATCCCCTCGATGAGGGTGAACGGGTCGCCCTCGATGAGCATCCGGTCGGCGAAGGTGCCCGAGTCGCCCTCGTCGGCGTTGCAGCAGACGAACTTCAGGTCGGCCGACGCGGTGCGGACGGTGTCCCACTTGATGCCCGCGGGGAAGCCCGCGCCGCCGCGTCCGCGCAGCCCGGACTCGGTCACCTCGGCGACGACCTGCTCCCCGGAGAGGGTCAGCGCCCGCTCGAGACCGGCCAGGCCGCCGTGGGCCCGGTACGCGGCGAGGTCGGTGGGCTCGACGACCCCCACTCGGGCGAAGGTGACGCGGTGCTGGCGGACCAGCCATGGGTGCTCGTCGACGACACCGACGCAGCGGTCGGTGTCGTCGAGCCCGCCGGCGAGCAGGGCGGCCACGTCGGTCGGCTCGACGTTCGCGTACCCAACCCGGCCCCGGTCGGTCTCGACCTCGACGAGGGGCTCGAGCCAGAGCATCCCGCGGGACCCGTTGCGCCGCACGGTGACACCGGCGGCCGCGAACGCCTCGGCGACGGCGTCGGCGCCGACCGACACGGCGGCGGCGTCGCAGGGCACCCAGACCGTGGTGCTCATGCCTCCCACCCCTCGGTGAGGGCGTCGAGCCGCTCGGGGGTGAGCCGGCCGTGCAGCGCACCGTCGAGGGTGCCGGACGGGCCGAGGGCGCAGTTGCCGAGGCAGAACACCTCGCCGACCTCCACCGCCGTCGAGCCGCCGAATCGGTCCGAGGCCGCGGCGACCGTCGCCTCCGCGCCGCGGGCCTGGCAGGCCTCGGCGCGGCACAGGCTGACGCGGTGCGCGGCCGGGGGAGTGCGCCGGAAGTCGTGGTAGAAGCTGAGCACCCCGAGGACGTCGGCCCGGCTGAGGTTGAGCACGTCGGCGACGACCGGCACGTCGTCGTCGTGGACGTACCCGTGCGTCGCCACGACCTCGTGGAGCACCGGCAGCAGCGGGCCGCGGACGCCCGCGAGCTGCTCGGTGATGGCCCGCACGGAGGCCGCGCGCTCGGCGTCGGCGGGCGCCGGGGCGGGCGCGGGACCGGGTCCTCGCTGTGGCACGTCGTCCACCTCTCTGTGGGATGACTTCTGCCGAGCGTACGTCGGGCCGGGCCGTCGCGGCAGGTGTCGGACCCGGGTGACGCGTGCCCAGACCGTGTCGTCTTGTTCCGCGAGACGCATCACGGTGCGCCATGCGCAACAGTGCGGGGGCTCAGGCCCGCACGGGGTACACCGTCTCGGGGATCTCCGGCCGGATCCGGTCCTCGACGAAGATGCCGTGCCAGAGCAGCACGACGAGGACGGTCCAGATCTTGCGCGACAGGTCGAACGGTCCGGCCCGGTGCTCGTCGATCATCCGCAGGACGGCCTGCTTGTCGACGAGGTCGTCGGCGCCGGACTCGAGGACGATGCCGCGCGCCCAGCCGTACATCTCGTCCTTGAGCCAGTGCCGGATCGGCACCGGGAAGCCCAGCTTCGGGCGGTTGAGCACGTGCGGCGGGACGATGAGCTCCATCGCCCGGCGCAGGGCGTACTTCGTCGTCCCGTGGGTCAGCTTCTCGTCGACGGCGAGGCCGGCCGCGGCGTCGAACACGACCGTGTCGAGGAACGGCACGCGCAGCTCGAGGCTGTTCGCCATCGTCATCTTGTCGGCCTTGACGAGGATGTCGCCGCGCAACCAGGTGAAGAGGTCGACGTACTGCATCCGGGTCGGGCCGTCGAGGTGCGTCGTCGCCGCGTAGTGCTCCGCCGTGACGTCGGCGTGCCCGACGGCGGGGTCGAAGGACCTGAGGAAGCCCATCTCCTCGGGCCGGAAGATGCGGGCGTTGCCGTAGTAGCGCTGCTCGAGGGTGAGCGACCCACGGCGCAGGAGGTCCTTGCCGCGCACGCCCTCGGGGATGAGCGTCGAGGCCCGGCCGAGACCGCGGCGCAGCGGGCCGGGCACCTTGTCGAACGGCGCGAGCGAGATCGCCTCGTGGTAGATCGTGTAACCGCCGAAGAGCTCGTCGGCGCCCTCGCCGGAGAGGACGACCTTGACGTGCTTGCGGGCCTCGCGGGCGATGAAGTAGAGCGGGACGAGGGCGGGGTCGGCCACCGGGTCGTCGAGGTACCAGACGATGAGCGGCAGGGTGTCCATCATCTCCTGCGGCGTGACGACCTTCGTGATGTGCTCCACGCCGATCGCCGCCGCCGACTCCGCCGCGACGTCGATCTCCGAGTAGCCCTCCCGTTCGAAGCCGGTCGTGAAGGTCAGCAGGCCGGGGTTGTGCCGCTTGGCCAGCGCCGCGATGGCGGTCGAGTCGATGCCGCCGGAGAGGAACGAGCCGACGGTGACGTCGGCGCGCATGTGCTTGGCGACCGAGTCCTCGAGCGCGTCGGCGATCCGGCGGTAGAGGGCCTGTTCGTCGCTCGAACGGCGCGGCCGGAAGTCCGGGCGGAAGTAGCGTTCGGCCCGCAGCGTGTCGCCGGGCCGCAGGGTGAACGACGTGCCGGACTCGACCCGCCCGATGCCCTCGTGCAGGGTGGCCGGCTCGGGGACGTACTGCAGCTCGAGGTAGTGCTGCAGCGCCCGGGTGTCGACGGTGCGTCGCTCCGGCGCGAGGTCGAGGAGCACCTTCTTCTCGGACGCGAAGAAGGTGCCGCGCTCGTCGGTCATCGTGAACAGCGGCTTGATGCCGAACGGGTCGCGGGCCCCGAAGGCCACCCGCTCCCGGCTGTCCCAGATGACGAAGGCGAACATCCCGCGCAGCTCGGAGACCACGGCCGGCCCGAGGTGGTGGTAGCCCGCGACGATCGTCTCGGTGTCGCCGTCGGTCGCGAACCGGGCGCCGAACTCGTCGGTGAGCCGCTGCCGCAGCTCGGGGTAGTTGTAGATCTCACCGTTGAAGACGATGTGGTAGCGGCCGTCCTCGTAGGGCAGCGGCTGGTGCGAGTGCTCGATGTCGATGATCGAGAGCCGGCGGAAGCCGAGGACGACGTCGTCGTCGGACCACACCCCGTCGTCGTCGGGCCCGCGGTGGCGCATGTCCTTGAGGGCGTCGGTGACTCCGCCGGCCAGCGCCGGGGCGTGCCCGTCCGGGGTGATGACTGCGAAGAGGCCGCACATGGGACGGATGCTTCCACGTCCGTGGCCCCCGGCACGAACCCGGCCACCACCCGTGCGAGCCCCGTCGGGGTCAGTCCGGTGGGATCGGGGGACCGACGACCTCGAGGCCGAAGCGCGGTCCGACCTCGTTCCACCGCGCGATCTCGTCCTCGATCGTGCGGCCCTCGCCCGGGCCGGGCACGTGCATCGACGACGCCGGCACCCCCACCTCGTCGTAGAGGTCCATCAGGCCGCCCGGCGTGGTCAGCGCGAGGAAGCGGGCCGGGGCGTCGCCGACGATCCGGAAGGCGTGCGGCAGGGCGCGCGGGAGGTGGACGAACGAGCCGGGGTCGAGCTCGAACACCTCCTCGCCCGCGCGGTAGCGCACGCGCCCCTCGAGGACGTAGAACGCCTCGGCCTCGTGGGTGTGGCGGTGGAAGGGCGTGGCGGTGCCGACCGGCTGGGTGACGAGCGAGACCCCGAGGAGCCCGTCGGTCTGGCTCGCGGTCACGAGGTGCTCGAAGAGCGACCCCATGGCCCAGGTGCCCGGCCCGTCCCCGGCCCGGTGGAGAACGACGTCACCCATGACGCCTCCCGATCAATTGGTCCGAACTTACTTCGGACGAATACTGGTACGGTAGGACCCGTGACCGACGCCGTCAAGCCCCGCCGCTACCGCTCCCCCCGGCGGGCCGCGCAGGCCGAGGCGACCCGCCGGGCCGTGCTCGACGCCGCCCGCCACCTCTTCACGACGCAGGGGTACGCGGGTACCGCGGTCGGCGAGGTCGCCCGCCGGGCCGGGGTCTCGCTCGACACGGTGTACGCGAGCGTCGGCCGCAAGCCCGAGCTGCTCCTCGCTGTCCACGACATGGCCCTGGCCGGCGCCGACGAGCCCGTGCCGTCGACCGAGCGGGACTACGTGGCGGCGGTCCGCGCCGCCCCGAGCGCCCGCGCGAAGCTCGAGGTGTATGCCGCTGCCCTGGGCCGCCGGCTGCCGCAGGTCGTCCCGCTCGCGGAGTCGCTGCGCGAGGCGGCGGCCACCGACGCCGGATGTCGCCGGGTGTGGGAGGCACTCGAGGAGCGGCGGGCCGCGAACATGCGGGTGCTCGCCGCCGACCTGCGGGCCGGAGGAGGGGTGCGGCCCGACCTCGACGACGCGGAGGTGGCCCACCGGCTGTGGGTCGGCAACAGTGCGTCCTACTACCGGCTGGCCACCGCGGGCGGCCGCGGGCCGGAGGACTACGTCGCCCTCGTCCTCGACACGTGGACCCGGACCCTCCTGGCCGATTAGGGCGCCGCTGCCCCCGCTGGTAGCCTTGCTGACTGCCGTCAGATCGGCCGCGGATCAGAGAGAGCCCCGGTGAACCAGCCCGGGAGCGCCGCGCAGCAGACACCACGAAGGAGAGTCGTCGCCCCATGCCGCTGAGCACCGACGTCAAGAAGCAGATCATCGCCGAGTACGGCACCGCCGAGGGCGACACCGGCTCGCCGGAGGTCCAGGTCGCGCTGCTGACGCAGCGCATCAAGGACCTCACCGAGCACAGCCGGACGCACAAGCACGACCACCACTCCCGTCGTGGCCTGCTGCTCCTCGTCGGCCGTCGCCGCCGCCTCCTGCGCTACCTGGAGAGCATCGACGTCGAGCGCTACCGCTCGCTCATCAAGCGCCTCGGTCTGCGTCGTTGAGACTTCCGAGAGGGCGGTCCTCACATCCGTGTGGGGACCGCCTTCTCGCATGAGCGGCGCTGCCGCTCGCGAAGAACCCCACAACTGAACACCGTCAGCTGTGACCGGTGCCGCCCCGTGCGGCGCCACCTGAAGGACACACGCGCACAACGACGATGCGCGTGCGTGAATGACACGAGAGAAGGAGGCCCCATGGAGGGTCCCGAGATCACTGCGACCGAAGCCGTCATCGACAACGGCAGCTTCGGCACCCGTACCGTCCGGTTCGAGACCGGACGCCTGGCCAAGCAGGCCGGAGGCGCTGTTGCCGCCTACCTGGACGAGGACACGATGCTCCTCTCCACCACCACCGCCGGGAAGAGCCCGCGCGAGGGGTTCGACTTCTTCCCCCTGACCGTCGACGTCGAGGAGCGGATGTACGCCGCGGGCAAGATCCCCGGCTCGTTCTTCCGTCGTGAGGGCCGCCCCTCGACCGACGCGATCCTCACCTGCCGCCTCATCGACCGCCCGCTGCGCCCGACCTTCCGCAAGGGCCTGCGCAACGAGGTCCAGGTCGTCATCACGGTGCTGTCGCTCAACCCCGACCACCAGTACGACGTCCTCGCGATCAACGCCGCGAGCGCCTCGACCCAGATCTCCGGCCTGCCGTTCTCCGGCCCGGTCGGTGCCGTCCGGGTCAGCCTGATCGACGGCCAGTGGGTCGCGTTCCCGAACTTCAGCGACATCGAGCGCTCGACGTTCGACATGGTCGTGGCCGGCCGCGTCGCCGGTGACGACGTCGCGATCATGATGGTCGAGGCCGAGTCCACCGAGCACACCTGGGACCTCGTCAAGACGATGGGCAAGCAGGCTCCCACCGAGGAGATCGTCGCGCAGGGCCTCGAGGCCGCCAAGGGCTTCATCAAGACCCTCTGCGACGCCCAGGCCGAGCTCGCCGCCACCGCGGCCAAGCCGGTCCAGGAGTTCCCGATCTTCCTCGACTACGAGGACGACGCGTACGCCGCCGTCGAGTCGGCCACGAGCGCCGACCTCGCCGCGGCCCTCCAGATCGCCGGCAAGCAGGAGCGGGAGGAGCGCATCGACGCGATCAAGGAGTCGATGAAGGCCTCCCTCGCCGAGCAGTTCGAGGGTCGGGAGAAGGAGCTCTCCGCCGCCTACCGGTCGGTGCAGAAGAAGCTCATCCGTGAGCGCATCCTGCGCGACAAGGTCCGCATCGACGGCCGTGGCCTCGCCGACATCCGCGCCCTGAGCGCCGAGGTCGAGGTCCTGCCGCGGGTGCACGGCTCGGCGATCTTCGAGCGCGGCGAGACCCAGATCATGGGTGTCACCACGCTGAACATGCTCCGCATGGAGCAGCAGCTCGACACGCTGTCGCCGGTGACGCGCAAGCGCTACATGCACAACTACAACTTCCCGCCGTTCTCCACCGGTGAGACCGGGCGCGTCGGCTCGCCGAAGCGCCGCGAGATCGGCCACGGGGCGCTCGCCGAGCGTGCGCTCATGCCGGTCCTGCCGACGCGTGAGGAGTTCCCCTACGCGATCCGCCAGGTCTCCGAGGCGCTGGGCTCCAACGGCTCGACCTCGATGGGCTCGGTCTGCGCGTCCACCCTCTCGTTGCTCAACGCCGGTGTGCCGCTGCGCGCCCCGGTCGCCGGCATCGCGATGGGCCTGGTCTCCGCGGAGGTCGACGGGCAGACGCAGTACGCCGCGCTCACCGACATCCTCGGGGCCGAGGACGCCTTCGGCGACATGGACTTCAAGGTCGCCGGCACCCGCGAGTTCGTCACGGCCATCCAGCTCGACACCAAGCTCGACGGCATCCCCGCCGACGTGCTGGCCGGCGCGCTGACCCAGGCCCGCGACGCCCGCTTCCACATCCTCGACGTCATGAACGAGGCCATCGACGCCCCCGACGAGATGAGCCCCTACGCTCCTCGCGTCATCTCGGTGACGGTCCCGGTCGACAAGATCGGCGAGGTCATCGGCCCGAAGGGCAAGATGATCAACCAGATCCAGGACGACACGGGCGCCCAGATCTCGATCGAGGACGACGGCACGATCTACATCGGTGCCACCGACGGTCCGTCGGCGGAGGCGGCCCGCGCGGCGATCAACGCCATCGCCAACCCGCAGATGCCGGAGATCGGCGAGCGCTTCCTCGGGACCGTCGTCAAGACGACGACCTTCGGGGCGTTCATCTCGCTCCTGCCCGGCAAGGACGGCCTGCTGCACATCTCCGAGGTGCGCAAGCTCGTCGGCGGCAAGCGGATCGACGCCGTCGAGGACGTCCTCGCGGTCGGCCAGAAGATCCAGGTCGAGCTCAAGGAGATCGACCCGCGCGGCAAGCTCTCCCTCGCGGCGGTCATCGCCGAGGGTGAGGACGGGGCCGACGAGGCGCCGGCCGCCACGTCGGCGCCGGCCCCGGCCGACGCGGACGACGCGGACGAGGTCGACGGTGACGAGTCCGCCGACTCCGGTGACTCGGACGAGGCGGGCGACCGTCCGCGCCGCACCCGTCGCCGCCGCGGCGGCCGTGGCCGCGGCGAGCGTGCCGACGGGGGCGAGGCCCCGGCCGACGCCTGACCGGCGCACGACCACGACGGCGCGTCACCCCTCGGGGTGGCGCGCCGTCGCCGTCCCCACGAGGGCGGCCCTTCGGTGACGATGGCACCTTCGTGCCACGGCGGCGGCCGGCGGTGGACTAGCGTGGGGACGGCACGGCCGGGGGGAACGGCCGGGTCGGTCGAGACAGGGGGAGTGCAGTGGACGACGTGAGCAGCGGGACCATGACGGTGCAGGCCGCGGAACCCGGGGTGCACCCGGACGGCCGCGACGCACCGGGGGAGGGCGCGCCCGACGCGCTCTCGTGGCCGGAGCCGGCCGAGCCCGCCGAGCTGCCCGAGGGCGGCGCGGCCTGGGCGTGAGCCGGGGCACACGACGAGGCCCGCACCCCGGTGGGTGCGGGCCTCGTCGTGGTGGGCTCAGGCGGCCCTGCGCGGGCGCAGCCGCACGGGCGCGCTCCAGTGCATCTCCATCCGGGTACGACCCCGGTCGTCGGTCACCGGCACCCAGCGCGCGGCCAAGCCGGTGCGGGTCGTCGTCGTGGCGCCCTTCTTCATCGCGGGCCCCCTTTCCGTCGTGTTCACCTGCTGTTCACCTTCAGGATAGCGGTTCGCCGCCTCGAAGGTGAACACCACGTGAACGACGGCGCGGTCGGTCCGGCTCGTGGGACGCGCGCGGTGGGGACTCCTCCCCATGTCGGACGGCGCGCCCCTGTGGTCGAATCGTCCCGAGCGCGGGCGCCGGCCCGGGCCGAGGAGGGGAGAGACGCAATGCACGACCCGATGGAGGACCTGCTCGACGTCCGCGACGACATCGACCGCGCGGCCCAGCGTTTCGAGCGTGCCGCGGCCCGTCGCACGGACACCGAGGGCAGCGACCCCGACGGCGTCGTCACCGTCGCGGTGACGGCCGAGGGCCGGCTGACGGCCGTCCGCGTCCGGGCCGGGTGGGAGGCGACCGTGGACGCCGAGTCCCTCGGCGGAGCGGTCCTCGCGGCGGTCGCGGACGCCGGCGCGAGCGCGGCTCGGGCCTGGGGCGCGGGACTCGCCGAGGAGCTCGACGAGCCCCGGCCGATGACCCGACCGCTCCCGGGCGTCGCGGGCAGCCTGGCCGAGGGCCTGGACGAGGTGACCGACCGCGAGACGCTCGTGCGGTCCGAGCCGGCCACCCTCGAGGCGATGGCCACCCTCCTCGAGCAGATGCTCGGTGAGCTCGACGAGGTCGTCGAGGAGGTGCAGCAGGTCGGAAGCCGCACCGTGGAGGGGCGGGCCGCGGGTTCCGACGTCGTCGTCACCCTCTCGGGCGCGGCCGCGGTCACCGGGGTCACCATCGGCCCCCGCGCCGCCGAGCGGCACGCGGCGAACATCTCGCGCCTCGTCATGGAGGCCTACGCCGACGCGCTGGCCAAGGTCGCCGAGCACGGGGTCGAGCAGGTCCTCGACCGCTCGGTCTTCGGTGAGCTGCACCGCCTCTCGACCGACCCCCTCGCCCTCGCCGACCGGCTCCGGGCCCGCTGAGCACGACGGAGGAGACCGACGATGACCACACTCAAGGCGGCCCTGCAGGCCCTCGGCGACGACGCCGCGGTCTGGGACGAGGTGTCGCAGACGCTGAGCACCGCGTCCCTGACGGCCGCCGTCCAGACGCTGAGCATCACCAGCCTCTCGTGGGCGGCCGGCGTCGTGGGGCTCGACACGACGTACGAGTCCTACCGCAGCAAGGTGCACGACCTGCTCGACGGCGGGTCCACCGAGACCGGCACCATCGCCACCGGCCTGCGCAAGGTCAAGACCACCTACGAGGGCTCCGACGCCGCGGCCGTGGACCGGCTGCGCTCCGCGTGGGCCCCCACGACGGACTGAGAGGGAGACGGACATGGACGAGCTCATCCAGCGCATCGAGGACCTGATCCAGCGGATCAAGGACAAGCTCGACTCGCTCCTCGGCGTGGTCAACGACTTCCTCGGCTGGATCCCGTGGGGACTCGGCTGGCTCGCGGACAAGGTCCGCGACGCCTGGGACTACCTCGTCGGGAAGTTCAACGACTTCTGGGACCGGCTGACCTACATCACGACGAACATGGGCGACCGCGACCAGCTGAGCACCTCGGCGAACGCCTGGTCCTCGCAGGTCGCCGGTCCGGTCAGCGCGAAGAAGGACGCCGTCGACGCCTCGGCCGTGCTGCGCGCCGACGACACCTGGGAGGGTGACGCCGCCGACGCCTACGCCGGCCGGGCCAAGCTGCACCAGACGGCGCTGGAGAAGGTGGTCACGACGTACGTCACGACCATCAGCACGGCGCTCGACACCGTGCGCGGCGGCCTGACGAAGTTCTACATGGGCCTCATCACCGCACTCGGGGCGCTCGTCGTCGGCATCATCTCGGCGCTCGCCTCCTCGGCGACGATCTTCGGCATCCCCGCGGGCATCTTCATCGCCGCCGGCGCCGCCCTCGTGGCCATCGGGGCGTTCTACACCGGCGGCGAGCTGCTCAAGAGCGACTGCACGTCGGCGAAGAACACCCTGACCCAGAAGATGAACGACAACAACGGCTTCCCCGACGGGGCGTGGCCGAGCGGGGCGGTCCTGTGACGGACTCCGGGCGGGCGGTGCTGCGGCTGGTCGCCGCGGCGCTGCTCGTCGTCGTCGGGGTCCTCCTGACGACGATGGCGCCGGAGGCGGTGGCCCCGGACGCCTCCGGGGCCACGCTGGGGTCGTGGCAGGCCGGGGCGCTGCTCGGGGTCCTCGCCGCCCTGCTCGTCGCCCTCGGCAGCGGGATGCAGCTCGCCGACCGGTCGGCTCGCGGCGTGCTGCGCGGGGCCGTCGTCCTCGGCTGGGTCGCGGTGCTCGTCCTCGCGCTCGGCGGCCTGCTCGGGGTCGTCCAGGGCGACGCGGCGGACGCGGCCGTGGGCGTCGCGTTCATCCTCGCCGTGCCCGCCGCGGGTGCGGTGGTCCTCGCCCTCCAGGGCCGCTCGGCCCCGGGGCACGCCACGGACTGACCTGCGGCCGGCCGCCGCGGGCTGGCTACAGTGGCCGCCATGAGTGGGACGAAGGTCGCCGTCGTCGGGGCCGCGGGCCGGATGGGCCGGGCGGTCTGCGCCGCGGTCGAGGCGGCCGACGACCTCGAGCTCGTCGGGCGCTTCGACGCCGGGGACGACCTCGGCGACCTCTCCGGGGCCGACGTCGCCGTCGAGTTCTCGGTGCCCGACGCCTCGCCGGCCAACGTGGCCCACTGCGTCGCGCAGGGGGTCCACGTCGTCGTCGGCACGACCGGGTGGACCGACGAAGGACTCGACACGCTGCGCGGGCAGCTGGCGCAGGCGCCCGGAGTCGGCGTGCTCGTCGCCCCCAACTTCGCCGTCGGCGCCGTCCTCCTCATGGACTTCGCCCGCCGGGCCGCCCCGTTCTTCGAGTCGGTCGAGGTCGTCGAGCTGCACCACCCGGACAAGGTCGACGCCCCGTCCGGCACCGCGGCCCGAACCGCCGAGCTCGTCGGCGCCGCCCGCGACGCCGCCGGCTGCGACCCCGTCCCGGACGCCACGACGCACGACCCCGACGGCGCCCGCGGGGCCCGCGTGCACGGCGTCCCGGTGCACTCGGTGCGGCTGCGCGGCCTCGTCGCGCACCAGGAGGTCCTCCTCGGCGGTCCGGGCGAGATGCTCACCCTCCGGCACGACTCCTTCGACCGCGCGTCCTTCATGACCGGCGTCCTCGCGGCGGTCCGCGAGGTCGGCTCGCGCCCCGGGCTCACCGTCGGCCTCGAGCGCTACCTCGGCCTCGGGTGACCACGCTCGTCGGTCTCGAGCTCACCGGGCGCCGCGTCGTCGTCGTCGGGGCCGGGACGGTCGGTGTCCGGCGGGTGCGGCGCTTCGTCGAGGACGGCGCCCGCGTGGTCCTCGTCGACCCCGCCCCCTCCGACGACGCCCGGCGCATCGCCTCGCACGGCGACGTCGACGGCGCCTGGCTCGTGGTGGCGGCCACCTCCGACCT
>JACXUW010000295.1 GCA_014763705.1 Micrococcales bacterium
GGTGGCGGCGACGCCGACGAGCACCCCGGCGGCGAGGACGAGCCGGTGCCGCGGCACGGCGAGCGCGGCGGCGAGGCCGACGACGGCGACCGCCGCACCGACCCACACGAGCCCTCGGCCCCACAGCGGGTCGGCGGGGGAGAGGGCGCTGCCCGCCGTCGCGGCGTAGGCGAGGGCGGTCAGTGCGAGCGCGAGCGCGCCACCGGTCTGGGCCCGGGTGTGGAGGACGGCCGCCGCCCCGACGAGGAGCAGGGCCACCGCGAGCGCGACCGCCGCGACGAGGGCGCCGGTGTCGCGGGCGGTGAAGAGCGCCCACGCCGCGCAGAGGAAGAAGACGACCGAGGCGCCGACGGCCGTCCCGGCGCTGTGCCGGGCGGTCCACGGCGCGAACTGCGTCTCGACGACGTCGGCGACGGCCTCGACGACGTCGTCGTAGACCTTGTCGGTGGACGGGTCGACGACCTCGAGGCTGAGCACCGCGCCGTCGCCGACACCCTGCGCCGCGAACGAGCGGTCGGGGTCGAGCAGGGTGCCGCCGCCGGCGACGAGCCGGAAGCCGTGCGAGGCCTGCTCGGCGTCGAGCACCCCCAGCTCGCGGGCGAGCTCGGGGACGATCTCGACGACCGGGATGCCCCCCGGCACCCCGAGGTCGGCGCGGCGCGTGCCCGACGACACGGACACGCGCACGAGCGACGCGGCGGCGCTGCTCTGGCTCACGGTGCTGCTTCTCCCCTCCGGTGGCACCCTCCTGGTGCCGGTCCCGACGCGCACCGAGCATAGACGCGCGACCTTCGGGGAGTTCTCCCCATCGACCGGTTCCCCGTGGCACCGTAGGGTCGAGGGCGAGACGAGGGGACGGCACACGAATCCACGTCTGCAGGACACCAGCCCTTCAGGGGGTCAGTGAAATCGACTGCGGCACGTTCGTCGTCGCACGAAGGAAGGACACATCATGGGTGACCAGTTCAGGGCCGGCGCAGGGGTCGTCAAGGCCAGCGCCGACATCGTGTCGGCGGCGCGGGGGGACCTCCGCACGCAGGTGAACAACCTCCGCACGCAGATGGAGGCCGTCAAGGCGCACTGGGAGGGCCAGGGGGCGGCCAGCTTCCAGAACGTCAGCGAGGCGTGGAAGGTGCAGACGCAGGACATCGTCGACGTGCTCGACACGTTCGAGGCCAACCTCACCGGCACGCAGCGTCAGTACGACGCCGACGACGCCGCGGCGTCCTCGAACCTCAGCAAGTACAGCAGCATGCTCGGCAACGGCTGAGCCGCGACCGAGAACTCGGACGAAAGACGAAGGGGACGACCACCATGGGTGACGGAATCAAGGTCGGCGGCGCCGGCATCGACGCGCTCGTCGACGACATGCAGAAGGGCCTCGGGGCCATCGAGACGCGGCTCGCGGACATGAAGAACGACCTCGCGAAGTACGTCGAGCAGTGGGACGGTTCGGCCCGCTCGGCCTACCGCCAGGCGCAGGCCGACTGGGACAAGCAGATCGAGGAGTGCCGGCAGCTGCTCGGCGACGTCCGCCAGGCGGTCATCCAGTCCAAGGAGGACTACCTGGCCGGCGAGCTGCGCAACACCAACATGTGGGGCTGAGGCCCGACTGACGCACGCCGCGTGCCGGCGCCCCGGGTCGGGGCGCCGGCGCCGTCGGCGTGACGGGGAGGACGACCGGAGGGCGAGGGGCCCTCCACCGCGACGAGGAGAGACCGTGCCACGACTCGACGACGGCCCGGGGGCGGGCCCGATCCAGTACCCGACCATCCTGCAGACCCTCGGGACCGACTACCAGTCCAACTGGACCGGCTCGACGCAGGAGGCCCTCAAGACGGTGAAGTTCACCTACGCCTCCGCGTCGACGTTCGGCGAGATCCCGGCCGCCAAGGACTTCGCGAGTGTCTACCTCGCCGCCCAGCACATCTACGAGGCCACCCTCCGCGGCATCAAGGACGACCTGACGGCCGCCGCCGAGGCGCTCTCCCAGGCGGCCACCGAGATCCGCGAGCGCGACGAGGCCTCGGGTGACGCGTTCCAGACCCTCCAGGCCCGGTGGGGCACCGACGGCGACGGGTCCGCGACCGCGCAGCAGACCGTCGAGGCCACCGACGACGAGCCGGTCCGCGAGGGCTCCGAGGCCCAGGTCCGGTTCACCGAGGGCGCCCAGCAGCCCCCGACCCCCGAGACCGACACCACCGACACCACCGACACCACCCCGGCGGCCGGCACCACCCCGACGACCGGCACCCAGCCGTCGACGGGCACCCAGCCGTCGAGTGGCATGGACGCGGGCTGATGGCGCGACCGTCGCGCCGGCGCGCCGCCGTGGCCCTGGCCCTCGTGGCCGGGCTCGGCGGTGGCCTCCTCGCGCCCGCCACCGCGGGCGCAGCCACGACCGCGCACGTCCCGGCCGCGGTGCAACCGCTGCCCGGTGAGTGGTGGTGGAGTGCGATGGGCGTCGACGAGCTGCACCGCAAGGGCACCGGGAAGGGGGTCACCGTCGCCGTCATCGACGGCCCGATCGACTCCTCGGTGCCCGAGCTGCGCGGCCGGGTCGCCTCGAGCCGGAGCTTCTGCAACGACCCCCGCCGCGGCACCGACTTCGTCAAGCGCTCCCCGCGGGCGACCGGCAAGGACGCCGAGCACGCGACGAGCATGGCAGCGCTCATCGCGGGCTCCGGGAAGGGCACCGGCCCCGGCGGTCGGGGCATCCGCGGCATCGCCCCGGACGCGACGATCCGGCACTACGCGGTGAGCTACCTCGCGGCCGACGGCAGCTACCGCTGCGGCGTCAAGCTGCCGGACGGCACCGAGCAGAACCAGGCCATCGCGGACGCCATCCGGCAGGCCGCCGTCGACGGTGCCGACGTCATCAGCATCAGCCTCGTGAGCAACTTCACCGCGTCGATGGTCGGGGCGCTCCAGGCCGCCTACGGCCACGACGCCATCGTGGTCGCGGGCACCCCGAACGAGAACGTCGTGCCCCAGTGGCCCGGGCTCGGCAACGGTGTCCTCCTCGTCAACACCGTGGACCGGCAGGCCCGGATCCCGTCGTTCGCGGTGCAGGGCAGCCCGTTCATCTCGCTCACCGCGCCGGGCAAGGACGTCATGGCCGCGAGCTACGACGCCTCGGGCTGGCACAGCGAGACGGTGGCCTCCGGGTCCTCGATCGCGACGGCCCTGGTCAGCGGCGGCATCGCCGCGCTGCGCTCGGCGTACCCGTCGGCCACCTCCGGGCAGATCCTCCACGCGGTCAAGGACAACGTCGGGCTGCGCAAGTCCGGCTCCGGCTACGAGACCTGGTTCCGTCGGGTCGGCACCGACCTCCCGCCGGTCCGGACCGCCAACAAGGCCTACGGCTGGGGCATCTTCGACCCCACCGACGCCGTGGCCGTCGACCCGACCACCCTGCCCAAGGACAACCCGTTCGTCCGCGAGGGCGCCGCCGAGGAGCCGTCGGTCGCCGAGGTCGCCGCGGCGATGGGCCTGGCCGGCGCGTCCGCGTCCGCCAGCCCCACACCGTCGGCGAGCGCCTCGTCGGCACCCGCGGCGAGCACGTCCGACGCGGGCACCGCGCAGGACTCCGGGACCCCGTGGCTGCCGGTCGGCATCGGGGTGGTCGTCGTGGCGCTCCTCGCGGCGGGTGGCGTGGCGCTCGCCCGGCGCTCGCGAGGCTTCGGCCCCATCGACCCGAGCCACCCGGATCCGAGCCACACCGACGAGGGCGCCACCGGCGACCCCACGAGCCAGGGCGCCGTCGGCGCCGAGGGGAGGAAGCACTGATGGTCATCCCGGACGAGGGTCCGAGCAACCCGCCGCTGCCGGAGGACGCCGGCCCCAACGAACGCACGCTCTACGACATCTACGGGTTCTCGTCGGTGCTCGTGCGGATGACCGCCGAGGACTGGGGGACCACCTCGACGACGGTCAGCGACCTCGCCCGGGAGGTGCGCGACGTCGTGCGCAAGCTCCAGGGCGCGCAGCAGCCGTGGACCGGCCCGGCCGCCGACTCCGCGTACGCGACGCTCACCGTCCTCGCCGGGCAGCTCGACATCCGCGCCGGCGAGATCGACGGCATCCGCAAGGGCCTCGAGAGCGCGGCGAGCGCCGCGGACACGGCCCGGCAGGCC
This sequence comes from Micrococcales bacterium, assembly GCA_014763705.1. GTDB lineage: Bacteria > Actinomycetota > Actinomycetes > Actinomycetales > Dermatophilaceae > Phycicoccus. The sequence goes on from JACXUW010000295.1 coordinate 4,137, forward strand.
TACCAGGGCCAGGTCCGCAGCGTCTCGACCGACGTCGACCGCTCGAGCTACGAGGGGACGCCGGCGCGCCCCCCGGGCGGCGTGCCGGTCCCCGACGGGACGGTGTTCGACCGCGCCGCCTACGACGCCGCGGTGGCCGACAAGCGGGCCCAGCGCGAGACGGCCGCGGCCCAGGTGCTCGCGACCTTCCACCAGGAGATGACCGGTGCCGCGAAGCAGATGCCGGTCGAGGCCCAGGAGAACCCGGTCCGCATCACGCCGACGAGCGGCGGGGGCGGCTCGACCCCTGGCGGGTCCCCGGGCGGCAGCGTGCCGCCGGGCGGCACCTACACCGGCCCCACGGGCA
>JACXUW010000296.1 GCA_014763705.1 Micrococcales bacterium
GGGGACGTCCGCGGGGGTCGCGGGGCGGATGCGCTCGGTCACCCCGCGACCCTATGCCGCAGCCGGTCTCAGCTGTAGAAGCCGCCCGAGTACCGGTGGATGAAGCACCGGCACGAGGAGGCGACGGCGCCGTAATAGTCGTAGTGGCTGTCCTCGTACGCGGTGGCGAGCGACGCGCACTTGCGCTGGCCGGGGCCCACCGAGAGGTTGATCGTCGGACCGCGGCCGGCGACCGTCGGCTCGGCGGTGAGGCTGGCGCGGTACGAGCCGCTGCTCACGTACCAGAGGCAGAGCGTGTCCGTCCCGTCGTTGTAGCTGAGGTGTGCCCCGGCGCCGAGGTAGCGGTCGGAGAAGCTGTTCGCGGACGCGACCGGTGCGGCGCCGAGCGCCAGGCCGAACGCCGCCGCGAGGACGGCGAGGATGCGGATCTTCATCAGGAAACCCCCCATGGGTCGTCGTGGGTCGTGCCCGCCGTTCCCCCGGCCGGCACCGCCGGCGACGTTACCGACGGGCCTCGCGCCGCGCCACCGGGGACCCGTCGGCCAGACTGGGCCGGTGCACCCCGACCCTCTCTTCCACGTGGCCGACGCCGTCGAGTGGGCGGACGCCCTCACCGCCGGCCGGTACGAGCGCTCCACCCGCGGGCTGTCGCTCGCCGAGGTCGGGTTCGTCCACCTCTCGACGGCCGCGCAGTGGCCCGGTGTGCTCGAGCGCTTCTACGCCGACCACGACGGCGACCTGCTGCTCCTGACCATCGACCCGACCCGCCTCGGGGACTCCGAGCTGCGTTGGGAGACAGGGCATCCCGGCTCCGATGAGCTCTTTCCGCACCTCTACGGCCCGCTCGACGTCGAGGCCGTCACCGAGGTGCGGGCCCTTCCCCGCTAGGGCGCGACGACGGCGCCCTCCGGGAGGTCGAACCAGCGCAGGTGCTCGAAGTCGGCCGAGACGTGGGTGTCCGCGTGGTCGAGCTCGGGCGGGGTGGCAGCGGCCAGCACCGCCGCCGCGTCGCGCAGGTGCTCGGCCAGCATCTCCTCCCCGCCGCGCAGGTCGCTCGAGGGCATCGTCACCGAGCCGTCGTCGCCGAAGCGGACGTCGGCCAGCCGCAGCGGCGGCTCGACGACGCCCTGCCGGTGGCGCCACAGCCCCGTCTCCGGGCAGAACGTGTAGTCGCCGAGGAGCCGCCACCCGTCGCGGGCGACCATCCGGACCGCCTCGACGACGTAGTCGGCGACGGTGTCGGAGATGAAGTAGTTGAAGTTGACCCGGACCCAGCCGGGTTTGATGCCCTCGCAGCCGCCGGTGATCTCGCGCTCGAACTCGTGGCTGCGCTCGAGGTCGATGCCGAGCAGCCGGTGCCCGTACGGGCCGGCGCACGAGCAGCCGCCGCGGGACTGGATGCCGAAGAGGTCGTGGAGGAGCGCGACGACGTAGTTGTGGTGCAGGTGCCGGCCGGCCGGCGAGCGGACGACGAAGGAGACGATCGAGAGCCGGGGCGCGTCGAGGTTGCCGAGGATCTCGATGGCCGGCTCCTCGCGCCAGGCCCGCACGGCCCGCTCGAGGAAGCGCTCCTCGCGGGCCCGGATGGTCGAGGTGCCGACCGCCTCCTTGAGCTGGAAGACGAGCCCGGCGCGGATCGACTCGATGATCGCCGGCGTGCCGCCCTCCTCACGGTGTGCGGGGTCGGGCAGGTAGGCGTGGTCCTCGGGGTTGACGTAGGCGACGGTGCCGCCACCCGGTGTCACCGGCACCCGGTTGGCGAACAGCTCGCGACGGGCGACGAGGACGCCGGGGGTCGAGGGACCGCCGATGAACTTGTGCGGCGAGAGGAAGATCGCGTCCTTGTAGGACAGCGGGTCCCCGCCGGCCGGCGCGGTCATCTCGATCTCGACGTACGGTGCCGCCGCCGCGAAGTCCCAGAACGCGAGGGCGCCGTGCCGGTGCAGCAGCGCCGAGATGCCGTGGGTGTCGCTGACGATGCCGGTGACGTTGCTCGCCGCGCTGAAGGACCCGATGAGCAGGGGCCGGCCGGCGTGCTCCTCCAGCCGGGCCTCGAGGTCGGCCTGGTCGATCCGGCCGTCGGGGTCCTCGCGGATGGTCACGACGTCGGCGATCGTCTCGCGCCACGGGAGCTCGTTGCTGTGGTGCTCGTAGGGCCCGATGAACACGACCGGTCGCTGGTCGGCGGGGATGACGTCGGTGAGGTGCCACCGGTCCTCGAGGGCGCTGGGGACGCGCAGCCCGAGCACCCCGACGAGCTTGTCGATCGCGCCGGTGCACCCCGACCCGGCGAAGACGACGACCGTGTCGTCGTCCCCGCCGACGGCGTCGTGGACGATCCGGCGGGCCTCCTCACGCAGCCGGGTCGTCTGCAGGCCGGTGCCGCTCGACTCCGTGTGCGTGTTCGCGTACGCCGGCAGCACCTCGTCGCGCACGAAGTCCTCGATGAACGACAGCGCCCGCCCGCTCGCGGTGTAGTCGGCGTAGGTGACCCGCCGCCGCCCGTACGGCGTCTCCATCACGTGGTCCTCGCCGATGACCGACTCCCTGATGTGCCGCAGCAGCGCCTCGGCGCGGCCGTCGGCGGCAGTGCTCGAACCCATACCCCTCAGCGTCCCACGTCCGTTCGCGGCGCCGCGCCCGCTAGCGTTGACCGACGGGCGACAGCGCGTGTCCCGGGGCGTCGACGAGGAGGGTGCGGTGGGCCAGGACGACCTCGACGCCGAGCTCCAGCACCGCCGCTCCGGAGAGGGCGAGCACCGGCTGCCGCCGTCTATCGCGGTGCTCGTGGCCATCGTCACCTACGCCCTCCTGCCGCAGCCGCTCCTCGTCGGCCCCCGGTTCGCGATCCCGGCGCTCGAGGTGCTCCTCCTCGTCGCGGTCGTCTCGGTGAACCCGGTCCGCCTCGTCCGGCAGACCCGCTGGTCGCGCTGGGCGTCGGTGGGGCTGGCCGTCGTCGTCATCGGGACCAACCTCGTCGCCCTGGGGATGCTCGTCGCGACGCTCAACTCCGACGAGGACCCGAACCGCCTGCTCGTCGGCGCGGTCCAGGTGTGGCTGACCAACGTCATCGGGTTCGCGCTCCTGTACTGGGAGCTCGACCGGGGCGGCCCGGTCTCGCGCCATCGCGAGCGCCGCGACCGCCTCCCGCCGGCCGAGTGGCGCTTCTCCCAGGACGAGAACGCGCAGACCGTGCGGGAGGTGAAGGCGACCTCGAGCGAGCAGAGCGGCTGGGTCCCGGTGTTCGTCGACTACCTCTACGTGTCCGTGACGAACTCGAGCGCGTTCAGCCCCACCGACACGATGCCGCTCAGCTCGCGGGCCAAGCTGCTCATGGCGCTGCAGGCCACCGCGGCCCTCGTCGTCTCGCTCCTCATCGTCGCCCGCGCGGTCGGGGCCCTCGGGAGCTGACCGCGGGTCCGCCGGCTACTCGCAGACGATGCCGTCGGAGTCGGCGTCGCGGTACCAGCCGTACTCGGGGTCGACGCCACGCCGGTACGGCCCGTACCCCGCGGCCTTGGCCGCCTTGCACGTGGGAAACCGCGGGTCGGTCGTGGTGGCCGGCGGCGTCGTGGTCCGGGGCCTCGTCGTCGGGGTCGGCGTGCCGGTGACCACCCGCCCGCCCCCCAGGGGCACCGCCCGGGCGGTGGGCAGCGGCTGGGCGGGGCAGGTGAGGAGGATGCGCCGGATCGCGTCGCGCTCGGCCGCCGTGACCCACAGGTGGTACTTGCGCTTGACCGCGACCTGGCGCGCGACGTACGCGCAGCGGGAGGCCTTGAGCGGCGGCAGCCAGGTGGCGGCGTCGCCGTCCCCCTTGGACTGGTTGACCGAGCCCTCGACGGCGAGCAGGTTGAGCGGGTCGTTCGCGAACGCCGTGCGGACCGTGCCCCCCAGCTGCTGCGCGCCCTTCTGCCAGGCGTCCGACAGGGCGACGACGTGGTCGATCTGGACCGCGCTCGAGGTGCCCTGCCCGCGCACGAAGGACCGCTTCTGCCCGGTGTAGGGGCTGGTGAGCGTGCCGGTGAGGACCACGCAGCCGTGGGTGCCCGCCTTGAGCGTCAAGGCGCGCAGGTCGCGGCGCAGGACGTCGTTGCGGGTGTCGCAGCCGTTGCGGTCGACGTCGGTCCACGCCGGCCCGAAGAGGGCCCGGTCGTACCCCGTGCGGGGCGCCCGGCCCTTGACCGGGAGGGCGGCGAGCGCCGCGAGGGCGGTGCCGGGCGCGGGGCGGGCCGTCGGCGTCGCCGTCGCGGTGGCGGTGGCGGTCGGCGTCAGCGTGGTGGTCGGCGTGGGAGGCGTCGTGGCACTCGCCGTCGGGGGCGGTGTCGCCGGCCCGTCCGTGGCGGTGGTCCCGGACGAGGCGGCCGGGGAGCTCGAGGCCAGGTCGGAGGCGGACGGTGCGGGATCGGCCGTCGCCCCGCCGACGCCGGCGAGGACGACGGCGGCGGCCAGGGCCACCCCACCGGCGGTGCGG
>JACXUW010000297.1 GCA_014763705.1 Micrococcales bacterium
CCCCGGTGAAGCCGCCGATCGGGAGCACCGGCAGGCCGCTCGCGAGCTGCAGCTGGGCCGCGGGGGTCGCCTCCGGGACGGCCGCCGCCCAGGTCGCGTCGCCGCGGCCGGCCCGGAGGAACGCGACGAGCGCGGCGGCGCCGTCGACCGCGCAGCTCGCCCGGTTCGTCGAGCAGGGCCGGCTGCGCTACCTCGTGCTCGAGGGGCGCTACCGCACCGACCCGGCCGGCACGCCGGCTGGGCTGGCCGGACGCCCGGTGGCCACGGTCGTCGACTGGGCTCGGGCCAGGGCCTGCCCGGAGCGCGTCGCGGGGGTCACCGTCCTCGACCTCGGCGACCCCGGCTGCGTAGCACGCCGCTAGGGCGTGGCCGCCGGCTCGACGAGCTCGACGAGGATGCCGCCGGCGTCCTTCGGGTGGACGAAGTTGACCCGGCTGTCGCTCGTCCCGCGCCTCGGCGTCTCGTAGAGCAGCCGCATCCCGCGCTCCCGGAGGGTGGCGCAGACGGCGTCGAGGTCCTCGACGCGGTAGGCGAGCTGCTGGATGCCCGGGCCGCTGCGCTCGAGGAACTTCGCGATCGTCGACTCCTCCGACAGCGGCGCGAGCAGCTGGATGCACGAGCCGGAGTCGCCGACGCCCATCATCGCCTCACGGACGCCCTGCTCCTCGTTGCGCTCCTCGTGGAGCTTGCGCATCCCGTAGGTGCGCTCGTAGAAGGCGACGGCCTCGTCGAGGTCGCGCACGGCGACACCGACGTGGTCGATGGCGGTGAAGAGGTCGGAGGCGGTCATGCCGCCAGCGTAGGTCGGGGCGGCCGGCCGGCACGGAGGACGGTGGCGAGAGTCACCGTGCCGGGGGGTCGGCACCACCGGAGGCCGCGGTCTAGCATCGAGAGGATCCCCCCGACCCGACCACGGAGGCCACCGCATGTCCACCGACCCGACCGTCATCGTCGCCGGCGCCCGCACCCCGATGGGGCGGATGAGCGGCTCCCTCAAGGGCTTCAGCGGGTCCGACCTCGGGGGCTTCGCGATCAAGGGGGCGCTGGAGAAGGCCGGGGTGTCCCCCGAGCAGGTCGACTACGTGATCATGGGCCAGGTCCTCACCGCGGGCGAGGGGCAGATCCCGGCCCGCCAGGCCGCCAGCAAGGCCGGCATCCCGATGTCGGTGCCGGCGCTCACCGTCAACAAGGTCTGCCTCTCCGGCATCGACGCCATCGCGCTCGCCGACCAGCTGATCCGCGCCGGTGAGTTCGACGTCGTCGTCGCCGGGGGCCAGGAGTCGATGACCAACGCGCCGCACCTGCTCGAGAAGAGCCGCGACGGCTACAAGTACGGCGACGTCACCCTCCACGACCACATGGCGCAGGACGGCCTCTGGGACGCCTTCACCGACCAGGCGATGGGACTGCTCACCGAGACCGCCAACACCGGCGACCTCGCCTTCACCCGCGAGGAGCAGGACGAGTTCTCGGCCCGCAGCCACCAGCTCGCGGCGCGCGCGTGGAAGGACGGCCTCTTCGACGACGAGGTCGTCACGGTGAGCATCCCGCAGCGCCGTGGCGAGCCGGTCGAGTTCAAGACCGACGAGGGCATCCGCCCCGACACCACGACCGAGTCCCTCGGTGGCCTGCGGCCCGCGTTCCGCAAGGACGGCACCATCACCGCCGGCTCGGCCTCGCAGATCAGCGACGGTGCCGCCGCCGTCGTCGTCATGAAGCGCTCGAAGGCCGAGGAGCTCGGCCTCGACTGGCTCGCCGAGATCGGCGCGCACGGCGTCGTCGAGGTCCTGCTCGGCCTCCCCCTCGGGCCCGAGGGCGTCGGCGGCGGCCGCGGCCCGGTGCCAGCCCTCACGGCGGTCGTCTCCCACGACCGAGCCGGTGGGCCAGCCGAGGAACCCCACCCGGCGGTAGCCCTGCGTCAGGCAGTGCTCGACGGCGGCGCGGGTGCCGGCGCCGCCGTCGACGTCGACCCAGCGGGTGAAGGTGGGGTCGTCCCAGACCCGCCCGAAGGTCGCGTAGGGGATGCCCTGGTCCTCGAGCCACGGCGGCCGCGGGTCGCCGTGGTGGGTCTCGGCGAGGAGGAAGGCGTCGACGAGCCGGCCGGCCCACATCGTCCGGTAGCCCTCGAGCATCGGGTGGCCGGTCTCGGAGCCGAACGGGACGACGTGGCAGTCGAACCGGGCCGCCCGCAGGGAGAGGGCGGTGAGGACCGGGGCGGTCGTCGCGTTGTGCGAGCCGAGGGTGTGCAGCTCGACGCCGATGGCTCCGGCGCGCCGGTTGCGCAGCGACTGGGCCGAGCTCGAGGGGTGGTAGCCGAGCTCGTCGATGGCGGCGCGGACCCGTTCGAGGGTGTCGGCGCGGACCCGGTCGGGGTTGTTGACGGCGTTGCTCACGGTCTGCCGGCTCACCCCGGCGGCGCGCGCGACGTCGTGGATGGTGACGCGGTCGCCGTCCGGCGGGTGCGGTGTCATCGGTCCTCCTCGACCCGGGCGTCGGGCCCGTCCCGTCCTGCTGTGAACGTTCAAACCACTGACGGAAAGGCATTGATTTGAACGATCAAATGGATAGGGTCGTCACTGTGCATCCTCCCGACGCCGGAAGTCAAGACCCCCCGACCGCGCCCGAGCGCTCGCGGCAGCCGTGGCTCCACCGGCTCGAGGTGGCGGTTCGGGGTCCGGTGACGTGCCTCGCCGCGTCGGACGGCGACGTCGACGCCGGGGCGCCCGCTTCGGAGGCCGCCGGCCTCTTCGTCGACGACCGGAGGGTGGTCCACCGCCTCCTGCTCCGGGTCGACGGGCGGGCGCCGACCGGGGTCGTCGCCGCCAGCCGCGGCGGCCGCACCGAGACCCTCGCGGTCGCCCGGCACCTGGGTGACCCCGGGCCGGACCCGACCGTCGAGGTGGCGCGCCGGCGGCTGCTCACCGACCGTGGTCTCGACGAGACGGTCGAGGTCCGCAACCGCTCGGCGGAGCCCGTGCGCTGCGTCGTCGAGCTGCGGCTCTCCGGTGACGGCGCCGACCTGCATGACGTCAAGCACGGTGTCGCACAACCGCATCCGTTGCCGGTTCTCGTCGCGGACGGCACGGCGTCGTGGGCCGACGACCGGCACGCGGTCTCCGTCCGGGGCGAGGGAGCGCAGGTCCTGGTCGACGGCCCGGACGCGGTGCTGCGCTGGACGCTCGAGGTGCCGCCCGCCGGCCGCCGCGAGGTGACCGGCAGCGTCGTCGCGGCGCGGGTGGCGGCGACGGCCTTCGACGCGGAGGGCGGCGTCGAGGCCCTCGACCTCGACGCGGTGCGGGTGGAGGCCGGCGACGCCCGGCTCGGGCACACCGTCGCACACGGGATCGACGACCTGCGCCACCTCGCGATGCGCGACCCGCTCGCGCCGGAGGACGTCTTCGCGGCGGCGGGCACGCCGTGGTACCTCACCCTCTTCGGCCGGGACGCGATCTGGGCGGCGCGCCTGGCCCTGCCGTTCGGCACCGACCTCGCCCGTGGGACGCTCCGCGCGCTGGCCCGGCGCCAGGGGCGGACCGACGACGTCGCGACCGCCGAGGCGCCCGGCAAGATCCCGCACGAGGTCCGGCGGACCGCGTTCGGCAGCACCGGGGGGATGGTCCTGCCGACGACCTACTACGGCACGGTCGACGCCACGCCGCTGTGGGTCTGCCTGCTCCACGACGCCTGGCGCTGGGGGCTCCCGGCCGCGGAGGTCCGCGATCTGGCACCCGCCCTGCACGCGGCGCTCGGGTGGATGGAGCGCGCGGTGCGGGAGAGCCCCGACGGCTTCCTGCGCTACCTCGACGAGTCGGGGACCGGCCTGGCCAACCAGGGCTGGAAGGACTCGGGCGACTCGATGCGCGACGCCGTCGGACAGGTCGCCGTCGGGCCCATCGCCCTCGTCGAGACCCAGGCCTACGCCGTCGAGGCGGCGCGGTCCGCCGCGACCCTCCTCGAGGAGGTCCTCGGTGCCGACGGAGACCCCTGGCGGGCCTGGGCGGGAGCCCTCGCGGGCCGGGTCGAGGAGCGGTTCTGGGTCGACACCGGCGGCCGCCGCGTCCTCGCCATGGCCCTCGACGGTGCCGGTCGGCCGGTCGACGGGCTGGGGAGCAACATCGGCCACGTCCTCGGCACCGGAACGCTCGGGGCGGCCGGCGAGGCCCGCGTCGCCGCAGCGCTCGCCGGGCCGGACCTGCTCGGGCCGCTCGGCGTCTCGACGCTGGCCCGGGGCAACCCCGCGTTCAACCCGATCGGGTACCACACCGGCTCGGTCTGGACCCACGACAGCGCCATCTGCGGGCTCGGGCTGGCCCGCGCCGGGCACCTCGACGGCGCGACGGCCGTCGTGCGCGCCCTCGTCGACGTCGCCGCGGCCAGCGGGTACCGGTGGCCCGAGCTCTACGGGGCAGACCCCGTCCTCGGCCGGCCGGCCCCCTACCCGGCGAGCTGCCGGCCGCAGGCCTGGGCGGC
>JACXUW010000298.1 GCA_014763705.1 Micrococcales bacterium
CCCTGCCCGAGCTCGACCTTGCCCACCCGCACCGTCACGAGGTCGCCCTCGACCGCCACCCAGGTGCCGAGCTGCGGGTTGTCGCGGACGTGCGCGGGCACCTCCGGGGCACCCGTCGGTGAGGTCGCGCTCACGACTGCGTCCCGGGCCGGGCCGCGAGGACGGCGTCGACGATGCGCTGGTGCGTGCCGCAGCGGCAGAGGTGTCGCTCGAGCGCCCGGGCCACGGTGTCGGCGTCGGCGTCCGGGGACGACTCGAGGAGCGCCGTGGCGGCGACGACGACCCCCGAGATGCAGAACCCGCACTGGGCCGCCTGGTGGGCGACGAGCGCGCGCTGCACCGCGGTCGGGCCGTCGACCGAGAGACCCTCGACGGTCGTCACCGAGGCACCGGCCACCTGCGAGAGCGGCACGTCGCAGGACGGGACGGGGTGGCCGTCGACGAGGACGAGGCACGCTCCGCACAGCCCCTGCCCGCACCCGAAGCGGCTGCCGACCAACCCCAACGCGTCGCGCAGGACGGTGAGCAGCGGGGTGTCCCCGGGACGGTCGATGCTCACCGGGGCACCGTTGACGGTCAGGGCGGTCGGTTCGCTCATCCCTCCTCCCCGAAGACCGCCGGGTGGTGGCCGAGCTCGATGCGGGTGCGCCGGATGTGCCCCCGCAGGAAGCGCTCGGCGTCGGCGCCGTCGCGGCGGACCACCGCGTCGAGGATCAGCCGGTGCTCGGAGTTGACCACCCACATCCGGTCGCGGCCCCCGAGGGTGACGAACGCCCGGCGGTAGTGCTGGGTCGAGTTCCACAGCCGGGTGACCATCGCGTTGAGCGGGTCGATGTGGCAGCCCGAGTAGGTGCCGAGGTGGAACTCGCGGTCGAGCTCCAGGAAGCGGTCGAGGTCGTCGTTGTCCTCGATCCGTCGCTGGACGTCGGCGAGGCGGGCGTGCGCGTCGTCGTCGAGGAGCGGGAGGCTCTCGAGGAGGGCGAGCGGCTCGAGCCGCTCGCGCATCTTGTAGACGACCTCGACCTCGTGCCGCGAGAGCCGGGGCACCCGCGCCCCCTTGTGCGGCTCGTGCTCGGTCAGGCCCTCGGCCTCGAGCATCCGCAGCGCCTCGCGCACCGGCAGCCGGCTCGCCCCGAGCCGCTCGGCGACCTCCTCCTGCCGGATCCGCTCCCCCGGCGCCAGGTGGCCGCGCAGGATCTGCTCGCGCAGGTACGCCGCGACCCGCACCGAGGCGGCCCCGCCGGTGCCCGCGAAGGTCGCGAGGTCGTCGTCGGTGCTCACGCCGTGCCCCGCTCGCGGTCCCATGCCTTGCCGCCCGGGTACGAGACCAGCTCCAGCTGCATGCCCCACGGGCTGAGGAAGTAGATCCACCGGTTGCCCTCGGCCGGCCCGCGGCTGGCCGTCGGGCCGTCGAGGACGCGCACGCCGTGCTCGACGAGGTGGGCGACCGCGGCGTCGAGGTCGTCGACGTAGAGCGCGAGGTGGTGTCCGCCGACGTCGCTGTTGCGGGGCATCCCGGCCCCGGCGCCGTCCGGCGACTCGTAGTGGAACACCTCGAGGACCGCCTGGTCCCCGAGCCGGTACCAGCGGTTCTCGACCATGACCGCCCGCGGGTGGACGGCGAGGTGCGTGGTCATCCAGTCGGTGTCGTCGTGGCGGAACGGCCCGAGGGAGTACAGGTACTCGCAGCCGAGGACCTCGACGAGGAAGCGGTGCGCCTGCTCGAGGTCGGGCACCGTGAAGCCCACGTGGTCGAGGCGTCGCAGGCCGGGTAGCGCCATCGCTCAGGCTCCTCTCGTGGATCCACGATCAGCAAATCACGCCGTAGATCCGCCTGTCCAGCGCCTCGGGGGTAGATTTCGGATCCAATCAGTGCCACAGTGCCTGACGGACGACAGGAGTTCACCATGCCCGAGCACCGCCCGCTGCAGGCCGCCGCCCCCTGGGTCGAGGTCGCGGTCGACGACGAGGACTGGGACGCGGCCGACCCCGCACTGCTCCGTACCGTCTACGCCCAGCTGGTGTGGATCCGCGCGTTCGAGCAGTACGTGCTCGACCTCGCCGGAGCCGGGCTGGTCCACGGGCCGGCGCACTCGAGCATCGGGCAGGAGGGCGGGGCCGTCGGCTCCGTGCTCGCCCTGACGAGTGTGGACTCGGTGAACGGCTCGCACCGCGGCCACCACCAGTTCCTCGCGAAGGCCCTCCACCACGTCGCGCCGGGCGGCCTCGACCCGCTCGCGCCCCTCGACGCCGCCGCCCGCGACGTCCTGCTGCGCACGCTCGCCGAGATCGCCGGCCTCGACCGGGGCTGGTCGCACGGCCGCGGCGGGTCGATGCACCTGCAGTGGAAGGAGGCCGGCGCGATGGGCACCAACGCCATCGTCGGCGGGGGCGTGCCGCAGGCCGCCGGCTTCGCGTGGGCCCACCGGCGGGCCGGCACCGACGCGGTGTCGGTCACCTACTTCGGCGACGGCGCGGTGAACATCGGCTCGACCCTGGAGACGATGAACCTCGCCGCCGCGTGGGACCTGCCCGTCGTCTTCTTCATCGAGAACAACCGCTACGCGGTGTCCACGAGCGTCGAGGAGGCCACCGGCGAGCCCCGCCTGTCCGCTCGCGGTCCCGGCTTCGGCATCGCGTCGTGGAAGGTCGACGGCATGGACCCGATCGCGGTCCACCGGGCCACCAGCGAGGCGGTGGCCCACGCCCGCGCCGGCCGGGGTCCGGCCGTGGTCGAGGCCGACACCTACCGGTTCTTCCACCAGAACGGCGGGTTCGCGGGAAGCGCCTTCGGCTACCGCGACAAGGCGGAGGAGCAGTCCTGGCGGGCTCGCGACCCGCTGACGACGACCGCCGGCCACCTCGTGCGACGGGGGCTGATGACCACCGCGGAGACCGAGCAGGCCCTCGAGCAGGCCCGCGCGGCGATGGAGGAGATCGGCGCCGAGCTCGTCGAGCCCGACCCCGAGGGCCGTCCGGGACAGCGCCGGATCAAGCCGCAGGAGTGGCCCGACCCCGCGTGGGTGGACGTCGGCGTCCGCGGCGACCTCTCCGAGCTCGACGACGCGCCACTGCTCACCGACGAGTCGGGGCTGGCCGTCGAGGACGGCACCTTCATCGACGCCGTCGCCGGGGTGATGGCGCGCCGGATGGAGACCGACCCGGGCATCGTCGTCATGGGCGAGGACGTGCACCGGCTCAAGGGCGGCACCAACGGGGCCACGAAGGGACTCGCCGACCGCTTTCCGGGCCGGGTCCTGGGCACCCCGATCAGCGAGAACGCGTTCACCGGGCTGGCCGGCGGCATCGCCCTCGACGGACGCTTCACCCCGGTCGTCGAGTTCATGTACGCCGACTTCATGTGGGTGGCCGCCGACCAGCTGTTCAACCAGGTGGCCAAGGCCCGCCACATGTACGGCGGCACCGGTGACGTCCCCCTCGTGCTGCGCAGCAAGGTCGCCATGGGTACGGGCTACGGGTCGCAGCACTCGATGGACCCGGCCGGGGTGTTCGCCACCTCAGCCGGCTGGCGGATCGTCGCGCCGACCACTCCAGCCGACTACGTCGGCCTGATGAACACCGCCCTGCGGCTGCGCGACCCCGTGGTCGTCCTCGAGCACGTCGACCTCTACACCTCGACCGGCCCCGTGCCCGTCGACGACTGGGACCACTGCCTGCCCGTGGGGCGGGCGGCCGTGCGGCGCACCGGTTCCGAGCTCACCGTCCTCACCTACCTCGGGATGACGCCGTTCGTCCTCGAGGCCGTCGAGGAACACGGCGGGGTGGACGCCGAGGTGATCGACCTGCGCTGGCTGGACCGGGCGAGCATCGACTGGGAGACCATCGAGGCCAGCCTCACCAAGACCAACCAGCTGCTCATCGCCGAGCAGGGCGCCGTCGGCACGTCCTACGGCGGGTGGCTCGCCGACGAGGTGCACCGCCGGTTCTTCGACCTCCTCGACGCGCCGGTCTGGCGGGTCACCGGCACCGAGTCGTCACCCTCGATCAGCAAGGTCCTCGAACGCGCAGCCATCGCGCAGGCCGACGAGGTCGTGGCCGTCCTCGACGAGATCGCGAGGTACTGACGTGGCACGTGTGCTCCGCATGCCCGGCGTCGCGGCGGGCACCGACTCCGCGGTCCTCGGTCAGTGGCTCGTCGCCGAGTCCGACGACTTCGCGGCCGCCGAGCCGATCGCGACGGTCGAGACCGACAAGGCCGCCGTCGAGGTCGAGGCCGACGCCGCGGGCCGGCTCCTGACCACCCTCGTCGCGCCCGGCACCGAGGTCCCCGTGGGCGACCCGATCGCCGTGCTCGGCGACCCCGGTGAGGAGGTCGACGACCTGCCCGCCCTGCTCGCCTCGCTCGGGGTCGACGGCGGTCCGGCTCCCGCGGTGGCCGACGGGCCCGACCGGCCGACCGACCCGGGGTCCGCCACCCCGCTCGTCGAGGAGCCCGAGCCCGAG
>JACXUW010000299.1 GCA_014763705.1 Micrococcales bacterium
TCGTCGCGGCCATCGCGAGGTTGAGGGACTCGGCGTGGCCGTGGATGGGGACCCGGACGACGTCGTCGCACAGCGCCCTGGTCTCCTCCGGCAGCCCCCACGCCTCGTTGCCCATGACCCAGCAGTGCGGCGCGGTGAGGTCGACCGCGGTGAGGTCGCTCGGGCCGGCGCCGTCCGCCGCGAGCGTGCGGACCCCGTGCTCGCGCAGGCTCGCGAGCGTGGTCGCCACGTCGAGGTCGGTGACGACGGGGAGGTGGAAGAGCGAGCCCGCGGTCGACCGGACGACCTTCGGGGAGAGGACGTCGACCGAGGCGTCGCTGACGAGCACCGCGTCCGCGCCGGCCGCGTCGGCCCCCCGGATGACGGTGCCGGCGTTGCCCGGGTCGCGGACGTGCGTGAGCAGGACGAGGAGGCGCGGTCGGCCGGCGAGGACCTGCGCCAGGGTCGCGGGCACGTCGTCGACGACCGCGAGGACCCCCTGCGGCGCCTCGGACTCCGCCATCGCGGCGAGCACCTCGGGGCTCACCTCGTGCACCCACAGCCGTTCCGCGCGGGCAGGGGTGACGATGTCGTCGGCGTAGCGCGCCGTGGCCTCGGGGGTGAGGTAGACGTCGCGCACACGAGCGGGCGCGTGCCGCACCGCCTCGCGCACGCCCTGGGGCCCCTCGACGCAGAAGCGGCCGGTGCGCTGTCGCACCGACCGCTTCTGGAGCGAGCGGACCGCCTTGACCCGGTCGGACCGGGGGTTGGTCAGCACGCGGGGTCGCTCAGGCGGAGGCCTTGGCGGGCTCGCGGGCCGGCTGGTTGGCCCTCGAGAGCTCGACGAGCGCGGCGAACGCGGCCTCGTCGTTGACCGCGAGCTCGGCGAGCATGCGGCGGTCGACCTCGACCTCGGCGGCCTTGAGGCCCTGGATGAAGCGGTTGTAGGTCATGCCGTTCGCCCGGGCCGCGGCGTTGATCCGCTGGATCCACAGGCGACGGAAGTCGCCCTTGCGGGCCCGGCGGTCGCGGTAGGCGTACCCGAGGCTGTGGGTGACCTGCTCCTTGGCCTTGCGGTAGAGCCGCGAGCGCTGACCGCGGTAGCCGCTGGCCCGCTCGAGGACGACCCGGCGCTTCTTCTGGGCGTTGACCGCCCGCTTCACGCGTGCCACGTGAGTTCTCCTTGCTCTGCTTCGTCAGTTCGTGGGGGTGGTTCGGCTCACTTGCCGAGGAGCTTCTTGATCTTCGGGGCGTCCGCCGGGGAGACGAGGACGTCCTTGGAGAGGCGACGGGCCTTCTGCGGGGTCTTCTCGTGGAACTTGTGCACGTGGCCGGCCTGCTCGCGCATGACCTTGCCCGAGCCGGTGACCCGGAAGCGCTTCTTGGTGCCGCTGTGCGTCTTGTTCTTCGGCATGGTGCCGATTCTCCTTGCGTCGGTGGTGCGTCGGGTGGTGGATGTCGGGGGCGGGCTCGGCCGGGGCCGGGCCCGCGGCGGGCCTCAGCCCGCGTCGGCGGTCTCCGCCGGGGCGGCGGTCTCGGCCGGGGCTGCGGTCTCGGTGGGGACCTCGTCGCCCGCCTCGGCGGCCGGCTGGCCGGCCTTGGCCTCGTCCCGCTTCTTGCGCTGCTCGGCCATCGCCTGCGCCTTCTTCTTGGTCGGCGCGAGGACCATGACCATGTTGCGGCCGTCCTGCTTCGGCTGGGACTCGACGGTGCCCAGCTCCTGGACGTCCTCCGCGAGGCGCTGCAGGAGCCGGAACCCGAGCTCGGGGCGGCTCTGCTCGCGACCGCGGAACATGATCGTGACCTTGACCTTGTCCCCGCCGTTGAGGAACCGGACGACGTGGCCCTTCTTGGTGCCGTAGTCGTGCGGGTCGATCTTCGGGCGGAGCTTGATCTCCTTGATGACCGTGTTGACCTGGTTCTTGCGTGCCTCACGGGCCTTCATGGCGGCTTCGTACTTGTACTTGCCGTAGTCCATGAGCTTGGCGACCGGGGGCTTGGCCATCGGCGCGACCTCGACGAGGTCGAGGTCCGCCTCCGCCGCGAGACGGAGGGCGTCCTCGACGCGGACGATGCCGACCTGCTCGCCGTTGGGGCCGACCAACCGCACCTCGGGGACCCGGATGCGGTCGTTGATGCGTGGCTCGCTGATGTGCTTCTCCTTCGTCACGTCCTGCGATCGGTGGCCGCCGGGGACGAGGAAGGCTCCTCGCACCGGGTGCCGAGGAGCCGTCGATTCCGACCGGCCCACCACGGGAGGCCGCGGCACGCCGGGGGCGCGCACGACATCTCGTCGCGGACCGGGAACCCGGCGACCCTGGGGTCGACGCGGGTGGAAGCGGGGCTTCTCTTGCACACCACCCCGGAGCGGGGCGGTCGGTCAGCGCACAAGGCTACCAGCAGCCCCCACCGACCCGAAATCGTCGACGGGGACGGGGCCGCCGGTCAGACGATCCGGAAGGCGAGGCCGTCGACCCGGGCCCGCAGCTCGCCGTCGGTGGCGAGTCGCTCCCCCACCCGGGTGGCGACCTCCCGGACCGCGTCCGGGTCGAGCCCGGGACGCAGGGTGAGGACGACCCCGAGGACGCCCTCGCCGGCCGGCCGCCCCTCCTCGAGCTCGTGGTCCACGACGTCGGGCTCCTCGGCGACGGCGGCCGCGACCGACCGGGCGACGAAGGGGTCGGTGGGCGCCGCGACCCAGGCCCGCTCCTGGGCGAGGGCCCAGAGCATCGACGGTCGCAGGACCCGTGTCGCCGGGCCCGCGACGTCGAGGACGAGGACGTCACACCCCTCGGAGACGGCCGCCTGCGCCGCGCGCGCCGCCGTGACCGGCACCGGTCGGGCGGCGGGGTCCCACGCGGCGAGGCTGTCCGCGCCGGTGAAGACGGGCAGGGCGCGTCGGCCGTCGGGGGCGACGAGCGTGACCGCGGCCATGTCGACGCTCTTCTCGACGGTGTGCTCGCCGCTGTCGTCGAGCTCGCCGGGCTCGGCGACGACCGGGACGAGGAGCCGCGCGGCGGCGACGGCCGCCACGAGTCCGGCGTCGTCGCAGGGGTCGGCGAGGAGGGCGCGCAGCGCGGGGTCGGCCCGGCCGGTGTCGGTCTCGAAGCCGGAGGGGCTCAGCTCGCGGCGCCGCCACGGGGTGCCGGCGGAGTCGGTCGGCTCCGGGTCCGACGACGCGGTCACGGGCGACCGGCCACGTCGAGCGCCTCCGGCAGGGTGAACGCGCCGCGGTAGAGCGCGGAGCCGACGATCGCGCCCTCGACGCCCTCGCCGACGAGCGCGCGGACGGCGGCGACGTCCTCGAGGGTCGAGATGCCGCCGGACGCGACGACCGGGCGGTCGGTGCGGGCGCAGACCTCGCGCAGCAGCCCGACGTTGGGGCCCTTCATCATCCCGTCCTTGGCGACGTCGGTGACGACGTAGCGGGCGCATCCCTCGCGGTCGAGCCGCTCGAGGCTCTCCCAGAGGTCGCCCCCCTCGCTCGTCCACCCGCGCGCGGCGAGCGTCGTGCCGCGGACGTCGAGGCCGATGGCCACCCGGTCGCCGTGCTCGGCGATCGCGCGGGCGGTCCAGGCCGGGTCCTCGAGGGCGGCGGTGCCGATGTTGACGCGGCGGCAGCCGGTCGCGAGCGCGCGGGCCAACGACTCCTCGTCACGGATGCCACCGCTCATCTCGACGTCGATGTCGAGCCGCCCGACGATCTCGGCGAGCAGCGTGGCGTTCGTCCCACGCCCGAACGCGGCGTCGAGGTCGACGAGGTGGAGCCACTCGGCGCCCTGCGCCTGCCAGCGCAGGGCCGCCTCGACGGGGTCGCCGAACTCGCCGCCGCTGCCGGCGACGCCCTGGACGAGCTGGACGGCACGCCCCTCGACGACGTCGACGGCGGGCAGCAGCTCGAGGCGGGGCTGGTCGCTCATGGAGCCCAGTCTGCCGGGCACGCCGGCGAGCCCGCTCACCCGGTCCACCCGCCTCACGTCACGCGGGTATCGGGTGACCCGATAACGCTGCGCCTCACCCCGGAACGGTTCCCGGGTGAAGCGCGGTCGTATCGGGTCACCCGATACGCGTGGGGTCAGAGGGAGCGGACCCAGTTCTCGAGGAGCGCCAGGCCGGCGTCGCCGGACTTCTCGGGGTGGAACTGGGTCGCCGCCAGCGGGCCGTTCTCGACCGCGGCGACGAACCGCTCGCCGTGCTCGGCCCAGACCACCCGCGGCGCGACCGCGGCGAAGGTGGCGTCGGGGGGCGCCAGCTCCCAGGAGTGCACCGCGTACGAGTGCACGAAGTAGAACCGCTCGTGCTCGATGCCCGCGAACAGCGTGCTGCCGGACGGCACCTCGACCGGCGACCAGCCCATGTGGGGGACCACCGGCGCCCGCAGCCGCGACACGGTGCCGGGCCACTCCCCCACCCCGGCGACCGGGGCGGCGCTCGGCTCGGTCGAGCCCTCGAACAT
>JACXUW010000300.1 GCA_014763705.1 Micrococcales bacterium
GTACTGGTCCGACATCGCGGGGTCCTCCTCCTCACCGGGTGGGGACGGCTGCCGTCGGCGGGCCACCCGGCCCCTCGATCGTGGCACAACCGGCGACGGGGCCACATCCCGCCACGCCCGGGCGCCGCCGCCCGGGGCGGCCCTCAGCGTCGCCGGCGCGCGACCTCGTAGAGGGTCACGCCGGTGGCGATGCCCGCGTTGAGGGACTCGACGGCCGAGCTCATCGGCACCGAGACGATCTGGTCGCAGGTCTCGCGGACCAGCCGGGAGAGCCCCTTGCCCTCCGAGCCCACGACGACGACGAGCGGCTCGGAGGCCAGCTCGAGGTCGGGGAGCTCGACGTCGCCGTCCATGTCGAGGCCGATGACGAAGAAGCCGGCCTTGCGGAAGTCCTCGAGCGCCCGGGTCAGGTTCGTCGCCTGGGCCACCGGGATGCGTGCCGCGGCGCCGGCCGAGGTCTTCCACGCGCTGGCCGTCATCCCGACCGAGCGGCGGCTCGGCACGACGACCCCGTGCCCTCCGAACGCCGCCACCGAGCGGACGATCGCGCCGAGGTTGCGCGGGTCGGTGATGCCGTCGAGGGCCACGACGAGCGGGATGCCCGGCTGCTCGGGGTCGATCAGGTCGCGCGGGTCCGCGTACTCGTAGGGCGGCACCTGGAGGGCGAGGCCCTGGTGCACCGCGCCGTCGGTGAGCCGGTCGAGCTCGCCGCGGGGGGTCTCGAGGACGGGGATGGCGCGCTCGGTGGCGGTCTTGATGGCCTCGCGCACGCGGTCGTCGGCGTCGATCCGGCCCGCGACGTACATCGTCGTGACCGGCACGTGCGAGCGCAGCGCCTCGACGACGGCGTTGCGGCCGGCGACGATCTCGCTCGACCCCGGCTGCTTGCGGCCGCCGGTGCGCCCGGCCGGGCGGCCACCGCCGCGCCGGTCGGCGGCCTTGGCCATCTTGTGCGCCTTGTGGTTCGGGCGGTCGGCGGCCTTCGGCGTCGGGCCCTTGCCCTCCAGCCCCCGGCGGCGCTGACCGCCGGAGCCGACGGTCGGGCCCTTCTTGCCACCCTTGCGGATCGCGCCGCGTCGTTGCGAGTTGCCGGCCACGGTTCAGTCTCCCTTGCTGCGGGCGATGGTCCACCGGGCTCCGGCGGCGGTGTCCTCGACCGCGATCCCGGCGGCGGTCAGGGCGTCGCGGATGGCGTCGGCGGTCTCGTAGTCGCGCGCCGAGCGTGCCTGGCCCCGGGCGGCGACCCGCTCGGCGACGAGCGCGTCGAGGGCCGCCGTGAGGTCGTCCGCCTCGGAGCCACCCGCCGACCACGCGGGGTCGAGCGGGTTGACGCCGAGGACGTCGGCCATCGCGACGACCTGGTGGGCGATGGCCGCGGCGTCGTCGTGGTCGCCGTCGTCGAGGGCGGTGTTGCCGGCCCGGACGGCCTGGTGGATGACCGCGAGCGCGTCCGAGACCCCGAGGTCGTCGTCCATCGCCTCGCGGAAGTCGGCGGGGAACCCGGCCGAACCGTCGGGCACGAGGGTGTCGGTGCCTGGCAGGGCACGCCGGAGGAAGCCCTCGATGCGCTCGACCGCCGTGGCCGCCTCCTCGATCGAGCCCTCGTGGTACTCGATGGTGCTCCGGTAGTGAGCCGCCGTCAGGTAGTAGCGGACCGCGAGCGGGCGGTGCTCCTCGACGACGGCGCTGACCCGCAGCGAGTTGCCGAGTGACTTGCTCATCTTCTCGCCGCCCATCGTCACCCACGCGTTGTGCAGCCAGTAGTTTGCGAACCCGAGCCCGGCCGCGCGCGACTGCGCGATCTCGTTCTCGTGGTGGGGGAAGCGCAGGTCGACCCCACCACCGTGGATGTCGAAGGTGTCCCCGAGGTACTTGCGGACCATCGCCGAGCACTCGAGGTGCCAGCCGGGGCGGCCCGCGCCGAACGGGGTCGTCCAGGAGGCGGTCTCGGGCTCCGCCGGCTTGTGTCCCTTCCACAGGGCGAAGTCGCGGGGGTCGCGCTTGCCGCGCGGGTCGGCGTCCTCGGCGTCCGCCATGTCGTCGACGCTCTGGTGGGTCAGCTCGCCGTAGGACGGCCAGCTGCGGACGTCGAAGTAGACGTCCCCCGAGCCGTCGGCCGCCGCGTAGGCGTGGCCCTTGGCGACGAGGGTCTCCATCAGCGCGACCATCTCCGGGACGTGCCCCGTGGCCCGCGGTTCGTAGGTGGGCGGCAGGACGCCCAGCGTCTCGAGCGCCTCGGTCGTCTCGCGCTCGTTGCGGTAGCTGAGGGCGTACCAGGGCTCACCCCCCTCGGCCGACCTCGCGAGGATCTTGTCGTCGATGTCGGTGACGTTGCGGATGAGGGTGACGTCGTAGCCGTGGCCACGCTCCAGCCAGCGGCGCAGCACGTCGAACGCGACGGCGAAGCGGACGTGGCCGATGTGCGGCGGCGCCTGGGTGGTGAGCCCGCAGATGTAGATCCCCGCCTTGCCGGGCACGACGGGGACGAAGTCACGCAGCTCGCGCGTGAGGGAGTCGAACAGCCTGAGGGTCACCCGGGACAGGCTACCGGGGTGCGCGCGGACCCCTCCCGCGCCCTCGCCCCCGCGGTCAGTAGCCGCGGTCGAGCCACTCTTGGAGGTGCGGGGCCTCGTCGCCGACGGTCGTGGGGTCGCCGTGCCCGGTGAGGACGAGCGTCTCCGGCGGCAGGGTGAGCAGCCGCTCCCGGATGGACGCCACGATGGTCGGGAAGTCGCTGTGGGACCGGCCGGTCGCGCCCGGCCCACCCCGGAACAGGGTGTCGCCGCTGAACAGCACCCCGAGTGCCGGCACGTGCAGGCAGCACGCCCCCGGCGCGTGCCCGGGCGTGTGCAGCACCCTCGCCTCGACGTCGCCGACGGACAGGTGTTCACCGTCGGCGAGGTCGCCGCCCGGCGCCTCGTCCTGGCTCATGTCCCACAGCACGCGGTCGTCCGGGTGCAGCCAGGTCGTCGCGCCGGTCTCGGCGACGAGGTCGGAGACGGCGTTGACGTGGTCGTTGTGACCGTGCGTGCAGACGATGCCGACGACGTGCCGGCTCCCGATCGCGTCGAGCACCGCGCGCGCGTCGTGGGCGGCGTCGACGACGAGCACCGCGTCGTCGTCACCGAGCAGCCAGACGTTGTTCTCGACCTCCCACGAGCCGCCGTCGAGCTCGAACACCCCGGAGGTGACGACGCGCTCGACGCGGACGCCGGCGGGCGAGGTCGGCACGGCCGTCCCGATGTCGTCGCCGCTCATGCGGACCCACCCATGACGACGACCGAGCGCAGCACCTCGCCGCGGTGCATCTTCTCGAAGGCCGCCTCGACGTCGTCGATGCCGATGCGCTCGGAGACGAACGCGTCGAGGGGGAAGCGGCCCTGGCGGAACAGCTCGACGAGCATCGGGAAGTCGCGCGAGGGGAGGCAGTCGCCGTACCAGCTGGACTTCAGCGCCCCGCCGCGGCCGAAGACGTCGATCATCGGCAGGGTGACCGTCTTGTCCGGCGTCGGGACGCCGACGAGGACGACGGTGCCGGCCAGGTCGCGCGCGTAGAAGGCCTGCTCGTAGGTCTCCGGACGACCGACCGCCTCGACGACGACGTCCGCGCCGTGGCCGCCGGTGAGGTCGCGGACGGCCTGCACCGGGTCCTGCACCGAGGCGTCGACGGTGTGCGTCGCGCCCATCTCGGTGGCCCACTGCAGCTTCTTCGCGTCGACGTCGACGGCGATGATCGTCGTCGCCCCGGCGACCTTGGCGCCGGCCACCGCCGCGTTGCCGACCCCGCCGCAGCCGATGACCGCGACGGAGTCGCCGCGCCCGACGCCGCCGGTGTTGACGGCCGCGCCGAAGCCGGCCATCACACCGCAGCCGAGCAGGCCGACCGCGGCGGCATCCGCCTCGTCGACCGTGGTGCACTGGCCGGCGGCGACGAGGGTCTTCTCGACGAAGGCCCCGATCCCGAGCGCCGGCGACAGCTCGGTGCCGTCGGTGAGCGTCATCCGCTGCGTGGCGTTGTGGGTGGCGAAGCAGTACCACGGCTTGCCCTTGAGGCAGGCGCGGCACTGCCCGCAGACCGCGCGCCAGTTGAGGATGACGAAGTCGCCCGGTGCCACCTCGGTGACGCCCTCGCCGACCGCCTCGACGCGCCCGGCCGCCTCGTGCCCGAGGAGGAACGGGAAGTCGTCGTTGATGCCGCCCTCGCGGTAGTGCAGGTCGGTGTGGCAGACCCCGCAGGCCTCGACCGCGACGACCGCCTCGCCCGGCCCCGGGTCGGGGACGACGACGTCGACGAGCTCGACGGGCGCGCCCTTGCTGCGGGCGATGACGCCCTTGACGGTCTGCGGCACGGGTTCCTCCTCGGTGAAGCGACGTGGCTGCCCTCGCCACGCTAGCCCCGGTGGGGCGGGCGGCGGCAGGGGACCCGAGGAC
>JACXUW010000301.1 GCA_014763705.1 Micrococcales bacterium
GCCGGTCGCATAGGCGCGGCCCTGCTTGTCGAGCTGCTGCTCGCGCAGCGGCGCCGACGCGACCCGGAGCGTCCACTCGGTGAGGATCCACCCTCGGTCGTCGTGACGGCCTCGGTGCGGGGCGCCGTCACGATGCGGCCCTTCGTGCCCTCGGGGATGTCGAGGTCGCTGTACAGGTGCGGCGACGAGGAGTAGGTCTCCATCGGCTCCGGGATGCCGAGGTCGAGGACCTTGTTGATCATCCCCCAGCGGTGCAGGTCGTCCCAGTCGACGAAGGTCACCGCGGTGCCCGTGTTGCCGGCGCGGGCGGTGCGCCCGATGCGGTGCAGGTAGGTCTTCTCGTCCTCGGGACACTGGTAGTTGATGACGTGCGTGACGTTCTCGACGTCGATGCCGCGGGCCGCGACGTCGGTGGCGACGAGGACGTCGACCTTGCCGTTGCGGAAGGCCCGCAGGGCCTGCTCGCGGGCGCCCTGGCCGAGGTCGCCGTGGATGGCCGCCGCGGCGAAGCCGCGCTCGACGAGGTCGTCGGCGACCTTGGCCGCGGTGCGCTTGGTCCGGCTGAAGACGATGGTCAGCCCGCGGTCCTTGGCCTGGAGCATCCGGGCCAGCATCTCGACCTTGTCCATCGCGTGCGCGCGGTAGACGAACTGCTGGACCGCCTTGACCGTGTGCGCGTTCTCCTGGTCGTCGCCCATCGCGCGGATGTGCGTCGGCTGGTTCATGTACCGGCGGGCCAGGGTGACGACGGCGCCCGGCATGGTCGCCGAGAAGAGCATCGTCTGGCGGCCGGCGGGGGTCATCGCGAGGATCTTCTCGACGTCCGGGAGGAAGCCGAGGTCGAGCATCTCGTCGGCCTCGTCGAGGACGACGATGCGTGCGTTGCCGAGGTCGAGGTGGCCCTGCTGGGCGAGGTCGATGAGCCGGCCCGGCGTGCCGACGACGACCTCGACGCCGCGACGCAGCGCCTCGACCTGCGGCTCATAGGCCCGGCCGCCGTAGACGGTGAGGACCCGGATGCCGCGCCTGGAGCCGGCCCGCTCGAGGTCGCCGGCGACCTGCACCGCGAGCTCGCGGGTGGGGGCGACGGCCAGGGCCTGCGGCTTGCCGGCCTGCGGCAGGTCGGCGAAGGCCTCGTCGCCGGGGGCGACGACGCGGTTGAGGATCGGGATGCCGAAGCCGAGGGTCTTGCCGGTGCCGGTCTTGGCCTGGCCGATGATGTCGTGGCCGCCGAGGGCCACGGGGAGGGTCATCGCCTGGATCGGGAACGGGCTGGTGATGCCGTGCTCGGCGAGCGCGGCGACGATGTCGGCGTGGATGGGGAAGTCGGCGAAGGTGGGCTCGGGCACGGCAGCGGTGTCGGCCTGCGGTTCGGTCGGGGCGTCGGAGACGTCGGTCATGGGGTCACTTCCGGATCGGCGGGCGCACGCGAGCGCACCAGCGCAGGGGCTGCGGGCCGATCGGAGGTCTTCGGGGGCGGTCGCGGCGTCGTGGACACCGGGCGTCCGACCGTCAAGGTCACTCACGGGTACGTGCCGACCGGGCACCGTGGACGGGCCCTACTCTACCGTTAGGCTCCGGTTCCATGGACCAGGACCCCGTGGAGACACCCGGCTACGACGCCGCGGTCGTCGACCTCCTCGGGGTCCTCGCCTACGGCGAGCTCACCGCGTTCATCCGGATGGCCGCCGACTGCGACCTCGCGCCGACGCTCGCGCTCAAGTCGGCGATGGGCCGGCTCGCGACGACCGACTACCAGCACTACGAGCAGCTCGCCGCCCACCTGCGCGGTCTCGGGGTCGAGCCGGAGGAGGCGATGTCGCCGTTCGTCGCCCCCTTCTCCGCCTTCCACGAGCGCACCCGTCCGCGGGGCTGGCTCGAGGGGCTGGTCAAGGCCTACGTCGGCGACGGCATCGCCAAGGACTTCTACCGCGAGATGTCGGCCCTGGTGGACGCCGACACCCGTGCCGTCATGCAGGAGGCCCTCGGTGACGAGGGGCACGCCGACTTCGTCGTGCAGATCGTCCGCGACACCATCCGCGCCGACCGCACGGCCGCCGGCCGGCTCGCGCTGTGGGGCCGCCGGCTGCTCGGCGAGGCCCTCTCGCAGGCCCAGGCGGTCGCCGTGGAGCGCGACGCGATGGCCGCGCTTCTCGTCGGCGGCGGCCTCGACCTCGGCGAGGTCGGCCGGATGTTCACCCGGCTCACCGAGAACCACCAGAAGCGGATGACCCGGATGGGGCTCGACGCCTGAGGCCGCGACCGACCGGGCACGCGACGAGGCCCCCGCCGGTGCGGCGGGGGCCTCGTGTGCTCGAGCGGTGGTGCGCGGTGGCGTCAGACGCGGTGGCCCCGACCGGCCATGACCCGCTCGTAGATGACGACGAGGACCGCGGCGACGATGATCGAGATGATCCAGCGCAGCCAGTCGATGCCGCTCGTGGTGCAGACGCCGATCTGGGCGGAGAGCCAGTAGCCGATGAGCGCGCCGAGGATGCCGAGGACGACGGTGACGACCATGCTGATCGACTGCCGGCCGGGGAGGACCAGCCGGGCGAGGACGCCGATGACGGCGCCGAAGATGATCGTGCCGATCCAGCCGCCGACCCCGGAGGGGGCACAGCTGCTCGCCGCCAGGGGGAGGAGCTCGGTCATGCGATTCTCCGTTCCGGCCCGGATGGGGCCCGTCGTTGCGCCCGGGGGTCGGGCAGCAGGACGACGCTAGACCCTCGACGAAGATTGGTCAAACCTTCGACACCGGGGTGTCGCCGACCCATCGGTGCAGGTCAGCGGCCCGGTTGGTCCGGGGCGCTCAGATCGCGCCGAAGCCGACCTTGCCCTTCTCGGACTCGCCGACCTGGATCCAGCCGACGGCGCGGCCGGGGACGAGGACCGTGCGGCCCTTGCTGTCGGTGAGGCGCAGCACGCCCTCGGGGGAGGCCAGCGCGGCGTCGACGGCCTTCGCGACCTCGGCCGCGTCGGCATCGGTCTCGAGGCTCAGCTCGCGGGCGACGTTCTGGACACCGATGGTGACCTCCACGGGCACGCACCTTTCGTTGCTCGCGCGGGCCTGGCCCGCGCTGGGATGGGGGTTCTCGCGCTCAGGCTAACCCGCGAGGAGCTGGCGCTGTTCCGGCGCCGGGGCGTGTTCGCCGAGGGCGCAGCCGCAGACCTTCGGCGGCTCAGCCGCCGACCTTCGGGAAGGAGCCGAGCCCGCGCCAGGCGAGCGTGCTGATCGTCGCCGCGGCCTCCGCCTCGGGGATGTCGCCGTCCTGGGCCAGCCAGTGCCGGGCGGCCACCTGTGCCATCCCGGCGAGCGCGGAGCCGAGGAGGAGGGCGCGCTCGTCGTCGGCCCCGGTGTCCTCGGCGATGACCTCGGCGATCGCCTCGGCGCAGGCGAGCTCGACGGCGTCGAGCCGGGCGCGGACCTGCGGCACGCTCGTGAGGTCGGACTCGAAGACCATCCGGAAGGCGGCGTCCTCGCGGGTGACGAAGTCGAAGTAGGCCGCGACGGTGGCCCGCACGCGCTCCTCGTTGTCGCCGTCGCCGGTCTCGAGGGCCCGGCGGACGAGCTGCTCGAGGGTGTCGCAGTGGGTGTCGAGGAGGGCGAGGTAGAGGTCGAGCTTGCCGGGGAAGTGCTGGTAGAGGACCGGCTTGGAGACCCCGGCGCGCTCGGCGATCTCGTCCATGGCCGCCGCGTGGTAGCCGGACTGGACGAAGACGGCCTGGGCGGCCTCGAGCAGCTGGGCGCGCCGCTCGCTGCGCGGCATCCGCGTGCTGCGGGTGGTCGTCGGGGTGCTGGTCATCGGGTCCTCCGGTCGTGGCGTCCCGCAGCATCCTACGGACGGGTAGGCGCCGACCGGGGGTCGCGCCACACCCCGGTGTTAGCGTCCGGACATGGCGCGACCCCCGCTGGTGCCGCCCGGGCCCGAGCTGACCGCCGCCGAGCGGACCCGCTTCGCCCGCCACCTGCTCCTGCCCGACCTCGGCGTCGACGGGCAGCGGCGGCTGCGCAACGCGCGGGTCCTCGTCGTCGGTGCCGGCGGCCTGGGGTCGCCGGCGCTCCTCTACCTCGCGGCCGCCGGGGTGGGGACGATCGGGGTCGTCGACGACGACGTCGTCGAGGCGACGAACCTCCAGCGCCAGGTGGTCCACGGGGTGGCCGACGTCGGCCGGGCCAAGGTCGACTCCGCGGCCGAGGCGGTCGTCGCGGTGTCGCCCGACACGGTGGTGGTGCGGCACGCGGTGCGGCTCGACGCCGGGTCGGCCATGGAGGTGGTCGCCGACTACGACCTCGTCCTCGACGGCGCCGACAACTTCCCGACCCGCTACCTCGTCGGCGACGCGTGCGCCCGGCTCGGCATCCCGCACGTCTGGGGGTCGGTGTTCCGCTTCGACGGCCAGGTCTCGGTGTGGTGGGCGGGGGAG
>JACXUW010000302.1 GCA_014763705.1 Micrococcales bacterium
CACCGGCACCCTCCGCACCGCCGCCGAGCGCCTGCCCGCCATCGCCGACATGGGCTTCGACGTCGTCTACCTCACCCCGGTGCACCCCATCGGGCAGGCCGCGAAGAAGGGCCCGAACAACACCCTCGACGCGCGGCCCGAGGACCCCGGCAGCCCCTACGCCATCGGCTCCCCCGACGGCGGCCACGACGCCATCCACCCCGACCTCGGCGACTTCGACGACTTCGACGCCTTCGTCGCGCGGGCCGCGGAGCTCGGCCTCGAGGTGGCGATGGACCTCGCCCTCCAGTGCTCCCCTGACCACCCGTGGGTCGCCGAGCACCCGGAGTGGTTCACGACCCGGGCCGACGGCACGATCGCCTACGCCGAGAACCCGCCGAAGAAGTACCAGGACATCTACCCGCTGAACTTCGACAACGACCCCGAGGGCATCTACCGGGAGGTCCGCCGGGTGGTCCAGGTCTGGATCGACCACGGGGTCGAGATCTTCCGGGTCGACAACCCCCACACCAAGCCGGTCGAGTTCTGGCAGTGGCTCATCGCCGACGTCGCCGAGGACCACCCGGACGTCATCTGGCTCGCCGAGGCGTTCACGAAGCCGGCGATGATGCACACCCTGGCCAAGGTCGGCTTCCAGCAGAGCTACACGTACTACGCGTGGCGCAACACCGCCAGCGAGCTGCGCGAGTACCTCGCGGAGCTGTCCGGCGACGCCGCCGCGTACATGCGTCCGTCGTTCTGGCCGACGACCCACGACATCCTCACGCCGTACATGCAGTTCGGCGGCCCGGCGGCGTGGAAGGTCCGCAGCGCCCTGGCCGCCACGCTGGTCCCGACCTACGGCATCTACGCCGGGTACGAGCTGATGGAGCACGTGGCCCGCCCGGGCGCCGAGGAGCAGATCGACAACGAGAAGTACGAGCTCAAGGACCGCCGCTGGGCCGACTACGAGCCCGGCGGCGCCAAGGAGGGGCAGTCGCTCGCCGGCTGGCTGACCATGCTCAACACGGTCCGCCGTGAGCACCCCGCGCTGCACCGGCTGCGCAACATCCGGTTCCACCACGTCGACGACGAGAACTTCCTCGCGTTCTCCAAGCGGCGCACGCTGGCGGACGGCACCGAGGACGTCGTCCTCGTCGTGGCCAACCTCGACCCCCACTCGACCCGGGCGAGCACGTTGCGGCTCGACCTGCCGGCGCTCGGCTTCGAGCCCGGCGACTCGCTCGAGGCCCACGACCACGTCACCGGCCAGACCTGGACCTGGCAGCGCGACGTCTACGTGCGGCTCGGGCCCGAGGTCGAACCCTGCCACGTCGTGTCCCTGAGGAGGCCGTGGTGAGCGTCATCCCCGGGATGGGCCACAGCACCCCCGGGCTGGGGATGAACCAGCCCGGACTGCGCCACGACCCCGAGTGGTTCCGGACGGCGGTCTTCTACGAGGTCCTCGTGCGGGCCTTCGGCGACTCGACCGGCTCCGGCGAGGGCGACTTCGCCGGCATCATGAACCGGCTCGACTACCTGCAGTGGCTCGGCATCGACTGCCTGTGGCTGCCGCCGTTCTACGCGAGCCCGCTGCGCGACGGCGGCTACGACATCTCCGACTACACCCAGGTGCTGCCCGAGTTCGGCACGCTCCCGGAGTTCAAGGAGCTGATCAACCAGGCGCACGCCCGCGGCATCCGGATCGTCACCGACCTCGTGATGAACCACACGAGCGACCAGCACCCCTGGTTCCAGGCCTCGCGCAGCGACCCGGAGGGGCCGTACGGCGACTTCTACGTGTGGTCGGACACCGACGACAAGTACACCGACGCGCGGATCATCTTCATCGACACCGAGACCTCGAACTGGACCTTCGACCCCATCCGGCGGCAGTTCTTCTGGCACCGCTTCTTCAGCCACCAGCCGGACCTCAACTTCGAGAACGAGGCGGTGCACGACGCGATCTTCGACGTCGTGCGCTTCTGGATGGACATGGGGATCGACGGCTTCCGGCTCGACGCCGTCCCCTACCTCTACGAGGAGGAGGGGCACAACTGCGAGAACCACCCGAAGACGCACGGGTTCCTCGCGAAGCTGCGCGCCATGGTCGACACCGAGTACCCGGGACGCATCCTGCTCGCCGAGGCCAACCAGCCGCCGAGCGACGTCGTCGACTACTTCGGCACCGAGGAGGAGCCGGAGTGCCAGATGTGCTTCCACTTCCCGGTCATGCCGATGCTCTACTACGCGCTGCGCGAGGAGAAGGCGGCCCCGATCATCGACGTCCTCGCCGACACGCCGTCGATCCCGAGCGGCACGCAGTGGGGCACCTTCCTGCGCAACCACGACGAGCTGACCCTCGAGATGGTCACGCCGGAGCAGCGCGCCGCGATGTACGGCTGGTACGCCCCCGACCCCCGGATGCGGGCCAACGTCGGCATCCGGCGCCGGCTCGCGCCGCTGCTCGACAACTCCCGCCCCGAGATCGAGCTGATCCACGCGCTGCTGCTCTCGCTGCCCGGCTCGCCGTGCCTCTACTACGGCGACGAGATCGGGATGGGCGACAACATCTGGCTGCAGGACCGCGACGCGGTCCGCACCCCGATGCAGTGGACCCCGGACCGCAACGCCGGCTTCTCCACGGCGGCCGACCCCGGCAAGCTCTACCTGCCGGTCGTCCAGTCGCTGGTGCACCACTACAACCACGTCAACGTCGAGGCGCAGATGGCCTCCGGCTCGTCGCTGTTGCACTGGGTCCGCGGGATGCTGGCGGTCCGGCGCGAGCACCCCGTCTTCGGCGTCGGCGACTTCACGGTCTGCGACTCCACCCACGACCGCGTCCTCGCCTACGTGCGGGTCGACCGGCGCGACCGCGACGCCGAGGACCGCTCGGCCCGAGCGGTGCTCTGCGTCAACAACCTCTCCTCGCGCCCGCAGGCCTCGACGGTCACGCTGCCCGACGAGCTCGCCGGCTGGGAGACCCGGGACCTGTTCGGCGGCACCGGGTTCCCCGACGTCGGGGCCGACGGCACCCTCACCCTCACCCTCGGCTCGCGCGACTTCTTCTGGCTCGCCCTCGACCCTCCCCCCGGGAGCGACCGTGGCTGAGATCCACACCGACGCGACCCTCACCCCGACCAAGCGCGAGCTCGTCGAGGAGTGGATGGGCGCCCAGCGCTGGTACGCCGCGAAGGGTCGGCGCCCCCGGGTGCGGCGCCTGGCGTCGTGGCGGCTCGACGACCCGGCCGGCGAGGTGGGGATCGAGACGATGATCGTCGCCGACGAGTCCGGGGACGAGCCGGTCGTCTACCAGGTGCCGCTCACCTACCGGGGCGAGCCGTTGGCCTCGGCCGACCACGCCCTCGTCGGCACGACGGAGCACTCGGTGCTCGGCCGTCGGTGGGTCTACGACGCGCCGCACGACCCCGTGTACGCCACCCAGCTCCTCGAGCTCGTCCAGGGCCGGGTGCCGGCCGCGTCGTCCTCGGAGTCCGACGCCGTCGACGAGTCGGTCACCGGTGTGCCGCAGGCCAGCTGGAGCCGGTCCGTGCGAGTCCGCTCGGCCCGCGTCCTCTCCGGCGAGCAGTCGAACACCTCCGTCATCCTCGACACCGACGACGAGTCCGGTCACCACGTGCCCCTCATCGTCAAGGTCTTCCGGATGCTCTCGCCGGGCGAGAACCCCGACGTCGTCCTCCAGGGGGCGCTCGTCGACGCCGGCTCCCGGCGCGTGCCGGCCGTCGTCGGCGCCGTCACCGGGCGGTGGCCGCACCCGTGCCCGGAGGGCGACCGCCCCGCCTCCGGCCACCTCGCCTTCGTCCAGGAGTTCCTGCCCGGCGTCGAGGACGCGTGGCGGGTCGCCCTGCGCGCGGCCGAGGACGGCACCGACTTCACCGGCCCGTCCCGCGAGCTCGGGGTCGCCACGGCCGAGGTCCACCGCACCCTCGCCGGCGTGCTGGGCACGGAGCCGACGTCCCCCGCCCAGGTGGAGGGCATCCTCGCGAGCATGCGCTCCCGCTTCGACGCCGCGGTCGCCGCCGTCCCGGCGCTCGAGTCGACGCGGGGAGCCGTCGCCTCGGTCCTCGACGCCGCCGCCGCGGCACCGTGGCCGGACCTGCAGCGCATCCACGGCGACTACCACCTCGGCCAGGTGCTCCGCTCCCCCGAGCGCGGCTGGGTGCTCCTCGACTTCGAGGGCGAGCCGCTGCGGCCGCTCGCCGAGCGCTCGCTGCCCGACCAGTGGGTGCGCGACGTCGCCGGGATGTTGCGCAGCTTCGACTACGTCGGCGGCACGCTCGAGCGGGTGGTCGGCCAGTCCGCCCGCGACTGGGTGCTCGCCGCGCAGCAGGCCTTCCTCGACGGCTACGCGGCCGAGGCCGGCGAGGACCCGCGCGAGCGCGCTGCCGTCCTCGCCGCCTTCGAGCTCGACAAGGCCCTGTACGAGGT
>JACXUW010000303.1 GCA_014763705.1 Micrococcales bacterium
CCCTGACCACGAACGCCTACCGGCCCACCCGTGCGATCGCCGACTTCGTCAGGAGCAGGGACGGCACCTGCCGGATGTGGGGCTGCACCCGACCCGCCGTCCGCTGCGACCTCGACCACGCCAGGGCCTGGCCCGACGGCCAGAGCACCCCAACGGGCCTCGAGGCCCTGTGCCGCCACCACCACCGCTTCAAGCAGACCGGCCGATGGCGACCGACCCTCGACCCCGACGGCACCCTGACCTGGCACGGCCCGAACGCCGCCACCCGCACCACCGAACCCCAGCACCGACGGTCGGAATGAGCCGTGGCCGGAAGCCGCCCGGGCCCCGAAAGTGCACGTCAGCGGTGGTTCTTGGCACAATCGGGGCCATGGAAGGAGAGCTCGTCGCTGCAGGCTCCGACGACCAGGAGCAGCTGAACGCCATCACCGCGCGGCTGGACCGCAACGAGGCGAACATCGCGAGCCTGCAGGACGGTCAGAGGCGCATCACCTCCTTGGAGGAGCAGGTGGAGGTCGACCGCCAGCTGCTCCTCGCGCTGCAGGCCGAGGGGGTCCTGGAGCGCCAGCACTCCGAGCACCTCGAGACCGCCCTCCAGACCTCTCGGGTCATCGGTGCGGCCATCGGCATCATCATGGTCAATGAGCACCTCACCGACCGGGAGGCCTTCGAACGGCTGCGGCGCGCCAGCCAGGACCGCAACCGAAAGCTGCGGTCGCTGGCCTCCCAGGTCGTGGCCACCGGTGACCTGAGCGCGTTGCGGGAGGAGTAGCGGCATTCGCCCGACGGCTCGCGTCGTCAGGGCGGGCGGAGGACGCAGGTCTCGGTGCCGGCGGGGTCGGCGACGGCGGCCGAGTCGCCCTCGGCGAGCACCGCATCCACGGGCGAGGCGCCCAGGGCCACCAGCTCGACCACGGCGTCCGCGAGGTCGGTGCCCGGGGCGGCGGCGACCTCGAGCCGGGTGCGGCTCACACCGTCCTTCGGGGCGACCGGGTCGCCACCCCACGCGACCTTCGTCCCGCCGGACGGTGACTGGATCGCCGTCTCGTCGTCCTCGTCCCACACGAGCGGCCACCCCAGCGCCTCGCTCCAGAACACGCCCGTGGCGCGGCCGCCGTCCCCGGCGAGCTCGCCGAGCCGGCCGGTGTCCGCGAGGAACCGGCTCCACGGCGGGATGACGCACAGCGCGTTGCCCTCCGGGTCGGCCAGGACGACGTGGCCCTCCTCGGGCGTCTGCCCCACGTCGAGGTGGCGGCCGCCGAGGGCGAGGACCCGCTCGACCGTGGCGTCCATGTCGTCGGTCGAGCTGCTCGTCACGTGGAGGTGGTAGCGGCTGGTGCCTCCGGGTGCGACCGCGGCGCGGAACCGCAGGGGGACGCAGGCCGGGTCGTCCGGGACGAGCGTCACCGCGCCGGGGCGGTCGTGGGTGACCTCCCAGCCGAGGACGTCCGCCCAGAACCGGGCGAGGGCGTCCGGGTCGGCGGCGTCGGTGCACAGGCCCTCGAGGTGCAGGGTCATCCGGGTTCCTCCCCGTCGTCGGTGACGCCTCGACGCTAGGTCCGCCGACGGCTGCCGGCAACGGGGTTTGCGACCCCGACTGGCGGTGGACGAGCCAGGTGCGCCGGTGTCGGTCCGACGTGGTGGAATCGCGGGCGTGCTCGTCCTCCGTCGCCCCGCCACCGTCTCGGCGGCGGAGCCGGCGCTCGACACCGCCCAGCGGGCGGCCGTCGACGCCGACGCCGCCGTCGTCCGGGTCCTCGGGGCGCCCGGCACCGGCACGAGCACGGTGGCCGTCGAGCGCGTGGTGCGGGCAGTCCGGGAGGGTGCGCCCGCCGACTCCTGCCTGCTCCTCGCCCCGACCCGGCTGGCCGCCGCCCGGCTGCGCGACGTCGTCACCGCCCGGCTCGGCGGCACGACGACCACCCCGCTCGCCCGCACCCACCAGTCCTTCGGGTTCGGGCTGCTGCGCGAGGCGGCCGCGCTGGTCGGCGACCCCGCCCCCCGGCTGCTCAGCGGCCCGGAGCAGGACGTCATCCTCCGCGAGCTGCTCGCCGGGCACGCCGACGGCACGGCCCCCGCCCCGCCGTGGCCCGCCTCGGTCACCGCGGCCCTGCCGACGCGGGGCTTCCGCTCCGAGCTGCGTGACCTCCTGATGCGCGCCCTCGAGCTCGGGCTGCGGCCGGCCGACCTCGACGCCCTCGGCCGCGAGCACGGCGTGCCCGAGTGGGTCGCCGGCGCCGTCGTCCTCGGCGAGTACGAGGACGTCACGGCCCTGTCGGCGCCCGGGGCCTGGGACCCCGCCACCGTCCTCACCGCCGCCGCCCGGCACGCCGAGCCCGGGCAGGTGCGCACCGTCGACGTCCTCGACGCCGCGCGCCGGCTCGTCGTCCTCGACTCCCGCCACCTCGACCGCGTCACCGACGCCGGCCACCTCGCCCCGACCGCCGACATGCACGCCCGAGCGCTCACCGTCGCCGGCGGCGACACCGCCCGCGCCGAGCGGCTCCTCGCGATGACCGCCCGGCTGGCCACCGAGTGCGTCCAGCACACCCGCGACGACCTCGGCATCGGCGCGGTCCACCTGCCCGAGCCCGAGGTCCTCGGCATCGCCCCCGGCACCGACCCGATGGACGTCCTCACCCGGCGCTGCCGGGCCGGGGTCGCGCGGCGCTACCCCGGGGCGTCCGCGGCGCACCTCGAGGTCGTCCACGACCGGCTCGACGCCGAGCTCACCGTCATCCGCTCGCTCGGCTACCCCACGTACTTCCTCACCGTCGCCGAGGTCACCGACCTCATCCGCGAGCGCGGCGTCCGGGTGGCCGCCCGCGGCTCGGGCGCCGGCAGCCTCGTCAACCACCTGCTCGGCATCAGCGGCGTCGACCCGATCCGGCACCGCCTCCTCATGGAGCGGTTCTGCTCCCCGCTGCGCGCAGAGCTCCCCGATATCGACGTCGACGTCGAGTCCGCGCGCCGCACCGAGATCTACGAGGCGGTCCTCGAGCGGTTCGGCGGCGAGCGCGTCACGTGCGTCTCGATGATGGACACCTACAAGGTCCGGCACGCGGTCCGCGACGTCGGTGCGGCGCTCGGGATGCCTCCGCTCGAGGTCGACGAGATCGCGAAGGCGTTCCCGCACATCCGGGCCCGCGACGCCCGGCACGCCATCGCCGACCTCCCCGAGCTGCGCAGCCGGGGCCTGGACTCCCCGCGGATGGCCCAGTTCTTCGACCTCGTCGAGGCCCTCGACGGCCTGCCCCGGCACATCGCGCTGCACCCGTGCGGCGTCGTCCTGTCCAACGCCGGGATGCTCGACCGCACGCCGGTCGAGGCCTCCTGGCTCGGCTTCCCGATGAGCCAGTTCGACAAGGACGACGTCGAGACCCTCGGCTTCCTCAAGCTCGACGTCCTCGGCATCCGGATGCAGTCCTCGATGGCGCACGCGGTCGCCGAGGTCGAGCGGGTGAGCGGCGAGCGCATCGACCTCGACGACGAGGCGCAGGTCCCGCTCGACGACCCCGACACCTTCGAGCTCATCCGCACCACCCGCACCCTCGGGATGTTCCAGATCGAGAGCCCCGGCCAGCGCGAGCTCGTCGGCAAGCTCGGCCCGACCGCCTTCGACGACCTGATCGTCGACATCTCGCTGTTCCGGCCCGGGCCGGTCAAGTCCGACATGATCACGCCGTTCCTCGAGTCCCGGCACGGCTGGCGCGAGCGGCGCTTCCTCCACCCGAGCCTCGTCCCCGCGCTCGAGGAGACCGAGGGGGTCGTCGTCTTCCACGAGCAGGTGCTGCTCATCGTCGCCGAGACCACCGGGGTCAGCCTCGCCCAGGCCGACGAGGTCCGCCGCTCGATGGGCACCCCGACGGGCCAGGAGGAGGTCGAGGCGTGGTGGCGCCCGGCGGCGCAGGCCCGGGGCTACGCCGCCGAGGACCGCGACCGCATCTGGGAGGTGCTCAAGTCCTTCGCGTCCTTCGGGTTCTGCAAGGCGCACGCCGCGGCGTTCGCGCTGCCGACCTACCACTCGGCGTGGCTCAAGGCCCACCACCCGGCGGCGTTCCTCTCCGGCATCCTCACCCACGACCCGGGGATG
Organism: Micrococcales bacterium; assembly: GCA_014763705.1. Taxonomy (GTDB): domain Bacteria; phylum Actinomycetota; class Actinomycetes; order Actinomycetales; family Dermatophilaceae; genus Phycicoccus. The sequence continues at coordinate 4,094 of JACXUW010000303.1, forward strand.
TACCCGAAGCGGCTGCTCCTCGACGACGCCCGCTCCTTCGGCATCCCGGTGCTCGGCCTCGACGTCAACGCCTCCGGCGACAGCTACCGCATCGAGCCGGTGCTCGAGCCGCTCGCCGACCACCCCGACGAACGACGAGAACATGCCGCCGGCCCGGGGGAGGAGACGGCACGTCCTCGTCGTTCGACCGGTGGACCGGGGTGGAAGCAGGACCCGCAGCCGTACGGCATCCGGCTCTCGCTCGCCGACGTCAAGGGCATCAGCGAGGCCGAGGTCGCCCACCTCGAGATGGTCCTC
>JACXUW010000304.1 GCA_014763705.1 Micrococcales bacterium
GTCGCCGGGAGGACCCCCTCCCCGGCGCCGGGGGGCCCGGCCGGGTGCTCGGACGACGCCCGCGACGACTCGCCGCTCGCGGCGCGCGGCTACGGGACGATGCGCTCGGCGCTCTGCCTGGCCCGCGCGGCGGCCGGGCGCTGAGGAGCAGGAGCGGGGTCGCTCAGGAGGGGTACTCGCCGCGCTTGACGACGGGGACCGGGCGGCGGCTGCGGCGCAGCTGGAAGACGCGCATCACGGCGTAGGACATGCTGCCGCGGGGGAGGGCGTCGGCGCCGAACGTGGCGACGAGGCGGCCCTTGAGGCGGCGCCACATGAGCGCGGTGTCGACGATGACGAGGAGCACCGCGCCCCAGGTGAGGTAGACGCTCACCGTGAAGATGGTGACGTTCCGGACGAGGCTCAGCGCGAGGACGATGAGCATCACCGGCAGGAGGAACTCGCCGAGGTTGCGCCGCGCGTCGACGTAGTTGCGGATGTACCGCCGCACCGGGCCGCGGTCGCGGGGCGGGTAGTGCGACTCGTCACCGGACTCGAGGGCCTTGCGGACGGTCGCCAGCTGCTCGCGGCGGGCCTCGCGGTCGCGGGTGCGCGCCTCCTTGCGGTCGGCGACGACGAGCGGTCGACGGCGCGCGGCCTCCTGGTCGCGGCGCTTGGGGGTGGGGCGGTTCTTCGCGCCCTCCCGCTGCGTCGCGGTCTCCGCGGGGGCCTGCTCACTCGACTTGCTGCGTCCGAACACGAGGCCAACTCTAGGTGCACCGCGGGGGTGCTCCGGCCCGCCCCGGGCCGGGCCGCCCACGGCGGGCCCGGCGGTGGGTAGGGTCGGTCGACGTGACCGACGTGCTGACCGACGACCAGAAGACCGCCCTCCGCGAGCGGGTCCGCGAGCTGATGCCGCAGGTCCGTGCCGACCTCGAGGCGCTGACCCGCATCCCCTCCGTCTCGCTCGACGCCTTCGACCAGGCGCACGTCGAGGCGAGCGCCGAGGCCACCGCCGCGCTGCTGCGCGCCGAGGGGCTGGCGGTCGAGATCGTCCGCGAGGGCGGCCGGCCGGCGGTCATCGGTCACCGTCCCGGCCCGCCCGGGTCGCGCACGGTGATGCTCTACGCGCACCACGACGTCCAGCCGCCCGGGGACGAGTCCCTCTGGGAGAGTGCGCCCTTCGAACCGACGGAGCGTGACGGGCGGCTCTACGGCCGGGGCGCCGCCGACGACAAGGCCGGCATCATGGCGCACGTCGCCGCGCTGCGCGCGCACGGCGACGACCTGGCGGTCGGGGTGACCATCTTCGTCGAGGGTGAGGAGGAGATCGGCTCCGACTCGCTCCCGACCATCCTCGAGCGGCACGGCGAGAAGCTGCGTGCCGACGCCATCGTCCTCGCCGACTCGGGCAACTGGGACATCGGCGAGCCGGCCCTGACGACCACCCTGCGCGGGATGATCCGGGCGGTCATCACGGTCTCGACCCTCGACCACGGCGTGCACTCCGGGATGTTCGGGGGCGCCGTGCCGGACGCCCTCATGGTGCTCGTCCGGCTCCTCGCCGCCCTCCACGACGACGAGGGGAGCGTGGCCGTCCCCGGCCTCAAGGAGGGCGTGGCCTCCGACCTCGACTACGACGAGGAGCGGCTGCGGCGGGAGTCCGGGCTGCTCGACGGGGTGCACCCGATCGGCTCCGGCAGCCTGCTGACCCGGATGTGGACCAAGCCGTCGCTCACGACGATCGGCATCGACGCCCCGACCATCGCGACCTCCTCGAACACCCTCGTCCCGACCGCCGCCGCGAAGGTCTCGATGCGGATCGCCCCGGACGAGCACGACCTCGACGCCTTCGAGCGGCTGCGCGAGCACGTCCTCGCGCACGTGCCGTGGGGCGCGCGGGTCGAGGTGGAGCTCGACGAGCGGGGCCTCGGGTTCGCCGCCGACGCCGACGGCCCGGTCTACGACCAGGCACGCGCCGCGTTCGAGGACGCCTGGGGTGTCGCCCCGGTCGACATCGGCGTCGGCGGCTCGATCCCGTTCGTCGCGGCCTTCGCCGAGCAGTTCCCCGAGGCGGCCATCCTCGTCACCGGGGTCGAGGACCCCGACGCCCGGGCCCACGGCGCCAACGAGTCGCTGCACCTCGGCGAGTTCGAGACCGTCTGCCTCGCCGAGGCCCTGCTGCTCGCCCGGCTCGGCGCGCTGCCGGCCTGAGGCAGGATCGAGCGATGGCCCAGGGCACATACGTCGAGGACGACTTCCGGCGCGACACGAACTACATCGAGGACCGGGTGACGGTCGACGGTGCGGGGGAGCACGAGTGGCCGGTCGAGGCCGGCCGCTACCGGCTCGTCGTGGCGCGCGCGTGCCCGTGGGCCAACCGGGCGATCATCGTCCGCCGGCTGCTCGGGCTCGAGGACGCCATCTCCATGGGGATCTGCGGACCGACCCACGACGCCGACTCGTGGACCTTCGACCTCGACCCCGGCGGCCTCGACCCGGTCCTGGGCATCCCGCGGATCAAGGACGCGTACGAGAAGCGCTTCCCCGGCTACCCGCGCGGCATCACGGTGCCGGCGCTCGTCGACGTCCCGAGCGGGAAGGTCGTGACCAACGGGTTCGCCCGGCTGACCCTCGACCTCTCGACCCAGTGGCGTGCGCACCACCGCCCGGGCGCGCCGGACCTCTACCCGGAGGCGCTGCGCGAGGAGATGGACGCGGTGATGCAGCGCGTCTACACCGAGGTGAACAACGGCGTGTACCGCTGCGGGTTCGCCGGCACCCAGGCCGCCTACGACGCCGCCTACGAGCGGCTCTGGACCGCGCTGGACTGGCTGGAGGAGCGGCTCGCGAGGCGGCGCTACCTCATGGGCGAGACCATCACCGAGGCCGACGTCCGGCTGTTCACGACCCTCGCGCGCTTCGACGCCGTCTACCACGGGCACTTCAAGTGCAACCGGCAGAAGCTCACCGAGCTCCCGGTGCTGTGGGCCTACGCTCGCGACCTCTTCCAGACCCCCGGCTTCGGGGACACGACGGACTTCGTCCACGTCAAGAGCCACTACTACGAGGTGCACCGCGACATCAACCCGACCGGGGTCGTGCCGGCCGGCCCGGACCTCGCCGGCTGGGCGACGCCGCACGGCCGCGAGTCCCTGGGCGGGCGCCCGTTCGGCGACGGCACGCCGCCGGGGCCACCGCCGGAGGGCGAGCGGGTGCCGACGGCGCACAACCCGCACGTCGGCGCGGACGGCCTCGTCCACGCCTGACCGCGGTCAGTCCTTGGCGGTCTCGCCGGGCAGGGCGAGCATCCGGTCGAGGGCGGCCCGGGCCCAGTGCGCCACCTCGGGGTCGACGTGGATCGGGTTGACGACCCGCCCGTCGACGAGCGACTCGAGCGCCCACACGAGGTGCGGCAGGTCGATGCGGTTCATCGTCGAGCAGTAGCAGACGTTCTTCTCGAGGAAGACGATCCGCTGCTCGGGGAACTGCGCGGCGAGCCGGCGGACCAGGTTGAGCTCGGTGCCGACCGCCCAGGCCGTCCCGGCGGGGGCGGCGGCGATGGTCTTGATGATCTTCTCGGTCGAGCCCACCTCGTCGGCGAGCTCGACGACCTCGTGGCGGCACTCGGGGTGAACGATGACCCGCACGCCGGGGACCTCGCGGCGGGCCGCCTCGACCGCCTCGACGGAGAACCGGCCGTGGACCGAGCAGTGCCCGCGCCACAGGATCATCGTCGCGTCGCGCAGCTCCTCGGGGGTCAGGCCGCCCATCGGCCTGTGGGGGTCCCAGACGACGCAGCCGTCGAGGGAGCCGCCGAGGTCGCGGACGTAGGTGTTGCGGCCGAGGTGCTGGTCGGGGAGGAAGAGGACCTTGCCGCCCTCGCCGGCCTGCTCGAGCGCCCAGGTGAGGGCGGTCCGCGCGTTCGACGAGGTGCACACCGTGCCGCCGTGCCGCCCGGTGAAGGCCTTGATGGCCGCCGACGAGTTCATGTACGTGACCGGCACGGTGACGTCCGCGACCCCGGCGGCGACGAGCTCGTCCCAGCACTCCTCGACCTGGTCGATCGCGGCCATGTCGGCCATCGAGCAGCCGGCGGCGAGGTCGGGCAGGACGACGGTCTGGGTGTCGGCGGTGAGGACGTCGGCCGACTCGGCCATGAAGTGGACGCCGCAGAAGACGACGTACTCGGCGTCCGGGCGGGCCGCGGCCTCCTTGGCCAGCTTGAAGGAGTCGCCGGTGACGTCGGCGAACTCGATGACCTCGTCGCGCTGGTAGTGGTGACCGAGGACGAAGAGCCGGTCGCCGAGCGCCGCCTTCGCCGCCCGGGCGCGCTCGACGAGCCCGGGGTCGGACGGCGCGGGGAGCTCGCCGGGGCACTCCACCCCGCGCTCGGTGGCGA
>JACXUW010000305.1 GCA_014763705.1 Micrococcales bacterium
GCCCCGCCGTCACCCCGACGACCACCGCCGCGCCCGTGGCCCCGCCCGCGGCCCCGACGGCGCCCGCCGCTCCGGCTCCGCTGCCGCACGCCCAGGTGCTCACCGCCGTGACGCCCCTGCTCACCGGCCCGGCCGGGACGCACGAGGTGACCATCCGGCTCGATGCGGAGGGACTCGGCGCGGTCCACGTCCGGCTCTCGGTGAGCGGCGACGAGGTGCGGATGCACCTGACCGCCGCCGAGTCCGGGACCCGCGACGCGCTGCGCGACGGGCTGGCCGAGCTGCGCACCCGCCTCGAGGACTCCGGCCTGCGGGCCACCCGGCTCGACGTGGGCAGCGGCGACACGCCGCGGCACAACGGTTCCGGCACCCCCGACCCGCACCGGCCACGTAGCGCGGACCGCCCTGCGGCACACCACGGACCGGCCCCACCGGAATCCACCGCAGCCCCGGCGCGGACCCACCGACCCGACACCCGACTCGACCTGAGGATGTGACCCGATGACCACGATCCCCACCGGCGCCCAGCCCACCGGGCAGACCGCCGCGACGGGTACCGCCGCGACCTCGACGACCCCGGGAGGGACGCTCGACTCGGACGCCTTCCTCAAGCTCCTCGTCGCCCAGCTGAAGTACCAGGACCCGAGCAAGCCGGTCGACAGCTCGGCCTTCATGGCCCAGACCGCGCAGATGCAGATGGTGGAGACCATGCACCAGCTCGTCGCCCAGAACACGGCCCTCATCAGCGGCCAGAACAGCCTGAGCGCACTGGCGCTCGTCGGCCAGCAGGTCACCTGGACCGCCGACGGCGCGACGAAGAGCGGGGCGGTCCAGGCCGTCAAGCTCGACGCCAACGGCCCCCTGCTCGTCGTCGGCGACGCCGAGGTCCCCCTCTCCGTCGTCTCCCGCGTCGCCGCACCCGGCACGGCCTGAGCCGCGCCCTCCCGACCCGCACCACCGAACCCGAAGGACCCCCACCATGCTCCGTTCGCTCTTCTCCGCCGTCACCGGCATGCGCAGCCACCAGACCGCCATGGACGTCATCGGCAACAACATCGCCAACGTCAACACCGCGGGCTTCAAGTCGAGCCAGACCCAGTTCCAGGACACCCTGAGCCAGGCCCTGCGGGCCGGTGGCGGCGGGGTCAACCCGTCGCAGGTCGGCCTCGGCGTCCAGGTCGCGGGCATCGCGACGAACTTCAGCCAGGGCAGCGCCCAGACGACGAACCGGCCGAGCGACCTGATGATCTCCGGCGACGGCTTCTTCATCGTCCAGCAGGCCGGCTCGCAGGTGTACACCCGCGCCGGTGCCTTCTCGCTCGACGGCTCGGGCAACCTCACCGCGCCGAACGGCGGTGTCGTGCAGGGCTGGCTGGCCGTCGACGGCCAGATCAACACCGGCACCTCGCTGACCGGCCTCAAGGTGCCGACCGGCCTCATCATGGCGCCGACCCCGACCGGCTCCGTCGACGCCGGCGGCAACCTCTCCGCCGACGCCGCCATCGGTGCGACCGTCGTCAACGGCATCGACGTCTTCGACCAGACCGGCCGCAGCATCCCGGTGACGCTCACCTACACGAAGACCGCGCAGGACACCTGGACCGCGACGGCGACCGTCGCCGCGTCCGGGGGCGCCACGACGACCGTCGGCTCCGCGACGCTCGCCTGGGACTCGACGGCGATGGCCTTCACCCCGGGTTCGGTGACGATGACCAACGCGCAGCTCGCCGCGAGCGGCTTCGTCTTCCCCGGCGACGTCTCCATCGACCTCTCCGGCGACGGCACCCCGCTCACCCAGTACGCGGGGGCGAGCACGGCCACCCTCCGCAGCCAGGACGGCTCCGCGGCGGGCCAGCTGCAGAGCTGGGGCGTCGGCGCCGACGGCGTGATCACCGGCTCGTTCTCCAACGGCCGCACCCAGGCCCTCGGCCAGGTCGCGCTCGCCTTCTTCGGCAACCCGGAGGGCCTCGAGAAGGCCGGCGACTCGTCGTTCCGCGTGTCGGCCGCCTCCGGCCAGCCCGCGATCGGCGTCCCGGGCACCGGCGGCCGCGGCTCGATCGCGGCCGGACGGCTCGAGATGAGCAACGTCGACCTCGCCCAGGAGTTCACGAACCTCGTGATGATCCAGCGCGGCTTCCAGGCCAACTCGCGGGTGGTCAGCGCCTCCGACGAGATCCTCCAGGACCTCGTCAACCTCAAGCGCTGACCCGCCGGACCGGACCCGCCTCGTGACCGACGGACCGCGCACGGACCCGCCCCCCACCGGGGCGGGTCCGTCGTCGCGCGCGCCGTCCGGCGGGGACGGGACGGACCTCGACGCGGACGCCGCCGGCGGACCCGGACCGCTCAAGTCCTGGACCCGCCTGCCGATGGGAACCCCGACACGTCACGGACGGCGTGTCCAGAACTTCCAGGACGGAACCGACCCCATGATCATCCTCACCCGCCGCAACGGCACGCGCTTCGGGATCAACCCCGACCTCATCGAGCGCGTCGACGAGACCCCCGACACGGTCGTGCTCCTCGTCACGGGGTCGCGCTACGTCGTGCAGGAGACCCTCGACGACGTCGTCCTCATCATGCGCCAGTCCCGGGCCTCGGTCCTCACGGCGGCCGACGAGTCGGGCACCGCCCAGCCGGGCGCCCGCTCGAGCGCCGGCCGGGTCGCCCTGCGCGCCGTCCGGGGCATGGAGGACTGACCCATGGAGCTCGCGACCATCGGCGGGATCATCGCCGTCTTCGGTGCCGTCATCGCCTCCCTCGTCATGGAGGGGGCCTCGCCCACCTCGATCATCCTCATCCCGCCGATCATCCTCGTCTTCGTCGGCAGCATCGGCGCGGCCGTCGCCGGCGGCTTCCTCTCCGACGTCTCGGCCATCCTCAAGCAGACGGTCAAGGCGTTCACGACGGCCCGGCCGAAGAGCGACGAGGCGGTCGCCGAGCTCATCGCGCTCGCCGACATCGCCCGCCGCGAGGGCCTGCTCGCCCTCGAGGAGAAGGCCCGCGGCGCCGAGGACCCGTTCCTCCGCGAGGGCCTGGAGATGACCGTCGACGGCACCGACGCCGACGAGATCTACGACGTGCTCGCCGCCCGGATCAAGACCCGCAAGAAGGCCGACCACCTCGGCATCAAGTTCTTCGCCGACATGGGCGGATATGCACCGACCATCGGCATCATCGGCACCGTCATCGGCCTCATCCACGTGCTGAGCAACCTCGACTCCCCCGAGGAGCTCGGCCAGCTCATCGCCGGCGCCTTCGTCGCGACCCTCTGGGGCGTCATGAGCGCGAACGTCATGTGGCTGCCGCTGTCGAGCAAGCTCAAGCGGATCAGCGAGGCCGAGGTCGCCCACCTCGAGATGGTCCTCGAGGGCATCATGTCGATCCAGGCGGGCACGAGCCCGCGCGTCGTCGAGAAGCGGCTGCGCGCCGTGATCGCCGGTGACGCCCCGCTCCAGGACGCGGCGTGAGCGGCCCGGGCCCCTCGGGACGTCGGCGTCGGCAGCACGAGGAGGAGGAGCACGGGGGCGGGCACGAGAACGCCGAGCGCTGGCTGCTCAGCTACGCCGACATGATCACCCTGCTCATGGCCCTGTTCATCGTCCTCTTCGCGATCAGCCAGGTCGACCAGGCGAAGCTGCTCGCGCTGTCCTCGGGCCTCCAGCAGTACTTCGGCGCGCCCGCCGTCACCAACCACACCCAGGGCGTCCTCGACGGCACCTCGACCGACTCGGCCATCCAGGCCATCGCGCCGGTCGCGCCCCAGGTCGTGAGTGACGTCGCGACCTCGCCCACGACCACCACCACGACGAGCGCCCCCTGCCAGCCCGGCGACGAGAAGACGAAGCAGGCCGCCCGCGACCAGCTGACCGCGGTGCGCGACAAGCTGGTGACGGCGCTGACGGCCAAGGGCCTGCAGCAGGCCGTGCACTTCGAGCTGCGCGACGACGGCCTCGTCGTCGACATCGTCTCGGACCGGGTGCTCTTCGACCCGGGCCAGGCCACGCTCAAGCCGGACGGCCGCAGGGTGCTCGCCGCGATCGCGCCGACGCTGCGCCGGCTGTCGAACACGATGACCGTCGAGGGACACACCGACGACGTCCCCGTGGTCGGCATCTACCCCTCGAACTGGGAGCTGTCGACGGCCCGCTCCACCTCGGTCCTGCAGTACCTGCTCGGCCAGGGCGTCGCGGGCCGCCAGCTCGGCGCCGCCGGCTACGCCGACCAGCGCCCGCTGGCCTCCAACGCCACCGAGGCCGGGCGCGCCCGCAACCGCCGCGTCGCCGTGGTCGTCCACACGGCGGCCACGACCAGCCCCGCCACGACCGCCACCACCGCCGGTTCCGCCACCACCTCGTCCC
>JACXUW010000306.1 GCA_014763705.1 Micrococcales bacterium
CCCACCAATCGCGTGCTACGGCGCAGCAAGTGCTGCGATGACGACCAGTACTGCGCCGTAGCACGCGCGTCGGGGCGCATCGTTGCGCGTTCGTGACGCCCGCGATGCGGTTCCCGTGTGGTGGTCGTCGTCGTTCTGCCTCATCATGGGCTCGGCGTGTGGTACGACCGCGCCCTCGGGGCCACGGACAGGAAGACGGATCGACATGATGTCGCGCAGGAGGCTGGCGCTGACCGCCGCGGTGGCGGTACCGCTCGTGCTCGGTGGTGCCGGGACGGCCTACGCGACCCATTACCAGGACAAGGCCCTGCCGGGCAGCGCGGTCGGCGGGGTCCCGGTCGCCGGGATGACCCGCGACGAGGTGGCCGAGACCGTGCGCGAGCGCGCCGCCGCCGTCACGGTGACGCTGACCAACGGGGGCTCGACCCGCACCGCGCACCTCGCCGAGCTGGGGTACGCCGTCGACGTCGAGGCCACCGTCGACGAGCTCTTCACCGCCAACCGGGAGTGGTCCTCCTACGCCCGCTCCCTCGTCACCCCGCGCGACGTCCCCGCCGTCGTCTCCACCGACGACCGCACGCTCGCCGCGGTCGTCACCTCGCTCGTCGCGGACGCCGACAAGGCCGGCCGCGACGCCACGGTCTCGCTCGCGAAGGACAAGAGGTCCTTCGTCGTCTCGCCGGCCGTCGCCGGCCAGACCGTCGACCCCGCCACCTTCCAGGACGTCGTCGCGCGGGCCGCCCACCGGCTCGCCCCGGCCCGCACGACCCTCCGCTTCGTCGAGGGCACGCCGAAGGTCAGCACCGCGGTGGCGCAGCACGTCGCCGACGCCGCGAACGCCATCGTCAACGCACCCTTCAGCGTCACCGACGGCACGAAGTCCTATCCCGCGGCGCCGTACACCAAGGCCTCCTGGGTCACCGTCCCGGTCAGCGACGGCGTGCCGCAGGCGCCGATCGTCGACGCCGCGAAGGTGCGTGCCTGGGTGGGCGCGGTGGCCAAGGCGGCCACGGTCGAGCCGACGACCGGCCTGCGCTACGTCGACTCCGCCGGGACGGTCCGCAAGGTCGTCACCGAGGCCGAGGACGGGCGCACGCCGAAGAACGCGGACCAGCTCGCCGGCGCCGCGGTCGCGGCCCTCGGCTCCGGCGGCACCTACGCCGGCACGCTCGCCTTCAGCCCGGTCAGGGCGACCTGGGACGAGAAGCGCATCGCTCCTGGCGCCGAGAACCTCGCCTACCCGGCGGCGGTCGGGGAGAAGTGGATCGACGTCGACCTGGGTCGGCACACGATGACCGCGTACATCGGCGCCGAGGTCGTCTACGGTCCGATCGCGATGGTCAACGGCGCGGCCGCCACCCCCACGTCGGTCGGCACCTTCCACGTCTACCTCAAGAACCCGCTGATGACGATGCGCGGACGCAACGCCGACGGGACGAACTACGAGACACCGGACGTTCCGTGGTCCTCGTTCTTCGTCGGTGGCATCGCCCTGCACGGCGCCCCGTGGCGCTCGAGCTTCGGCTACGCCGCCTCACACGGCTGCATCAACCTACCGGTCCCCGTCGCCAAGTGGGTCTACGACTTCGCGCCGGTCGGCACGACGGTCGTCTCGCACTACTGACGCCACGGCTCAGACGAGCAGGGCCACCGCCGCCACCGCCGAGGCGACGAGGACGGCGACGTCGAAGCCGCGCTGGCTGATGCGGCGGACCGTGGCGTAGCCGAGCAGGCCGCCGAGCAGCACCAGGGGAGCGAGCACCCCGGCCCGGCCGACGTCGCGCCAGTGCATCAGCCCGAGGCCGACGGAGAACGGCACCTTGACGAGGTTGACGATGAGGAAGAACCAGGCGTTGGTGCCGACGAAGCGTCGCTTGTCGATGCCGGCCGCCGACAGGTAGAGGGTCATCACGGCGCCCGCGGCGTTCGCGGTCATCGTCGCGAAGCCCACGGCGCTGCCGGCCGCCCAGGCGGGGCCACGGCGTTCGTGCAGTGACGAGGACTCCTCTCCCGCACGCCACTTCACGACGAGCTGCAGCAGGACGAGGACGAGGAGGATGGTGCCGATCGTTCGTCGAAGGGTCGTGTCGTCGACGACGCCGAGGAACACCGACCCGATCGCGAGGCCGGGCAGCACGGCCGGGAGCAGCCGACGCACGATGGCCCAGTCGGCGTCCCGGCGGTAGTGCCAGACGGCGACGAGGTCGCCGACGATGAGCACCGCGAGGATGGCCGCGGTCGACTGCTTGGCCGGCAGGACCGTGGCGAAGATCGCAACGGCGACGACACCGAGACCGCCGAGCGCGGTCTTGGAGTACCCCACGACCAGCGCCGCCGCCCCCATCGCGAGTGCGGCCGGCACGGTGCCGCCGAGCAGGTCCATGGCGACCTCCTCCGGCAGTGACCCGGGCGAACGCTACCCCGGGTCAGCGGCGGCCGAAGTCCTGGGTCCAGTAGACGCCGTAGCGGCTGGTCTTGAGCACGCGCGCGACGCCGACGCCGATGGCCTTGTTCGAGCAGTTGAGGATGTTCTTGCGGTGCCCCGGACTGTGCATCCACGCGGCGACGACCTCCGCCGCCGTCGTCTGGCCGGCGGCGATGTTCTCGGCGGACCCGTAGCGATAGCCCTGAGCCCGGATCCGGGTCCAGGGCGTCCGGCCGTCGCGGCTGGTGTGGCTGAAGTAGTTGTGCACCGCCATGTCCGTGCTGTGCAGCTTGGCGGCCTTCGCCAGGCGGGCGTCGACCCGCAGGGCGGAGCACCTGACCTTCGCGCGCTCGCGGTTGACGAGGGCGACGACGGACTGCTCGAGCTGGGTCGGCGTCGCGGCCGACGCCGTCGGGGCGGCGGCGACCACGAGGGGCACGACGACCGCGGCGGCGAGCGCCGCGCGGGCACCGCCCGAGCGGACGAGGCGAGCGGACGAGACGGAGGAGCTGGGCATGACGACCTCGGGGGACGGGCCCGTGAGCGGGCCTGACGTGCAGGGACGGTGCGCCGGGGCTCGCACCGGCCCCACCGTCACACGGCCCCTCGGCCGGTACGCGACGAACGGGGGCACCGGGGGCCGAACGGCCGACCCGGTACCCCCGTCCTCGTCGCTCAGTAGCGGCGGCCGAGCTTCTTCTTGCGCCAGGCCTTCGTCAGCTCGAGCCGGATGACGTCGCGCCGGCGCCGACCCTCGACCTTGTTCGGCAGGGAGAGCCGGACCACCTTGAGGTAGACCGAGCCGGCCTGCTTCCAGAGGCTGCCGGTGACGTAGGGCAGGTCGTGGCGCTCCATGAGGTCGCGGATGCGCGGGGCGATCTCGGCGTACCGGTTGCTCGGCATGTCCGGGAAGAGGTGGTGCTCGACCTGGTGGCTGAGGTTGCCGGTCATCACGTGCATGGCCTTGGTGCCGCTGATGTTGCCCGAGCCGAGCATCTGGCGCAGGTACCACTCACCGCGGGTCTCGCCGTCGATCGAGGTCTTCTCGAAGGTGGAGATGCCGGGCGGGAAGTGGCCGCAGATGATGACGGTGTTGGTCCACACGTTGCGCACGAGGTTGGCCACGACGTTCGCGGTGAGGGTCGTGCGGGCCGAGCCGGTGGCCGCCGAGAGGGCGGGGTGGACGAGGTAGTCCTTGGTCGCCTGCCGCTTGATCTTCGCGACGACCTCGTCGCGGTCGGCGCGGAACTTGGCCTTCTCCTCCTCGCTCATCCGGTTCTTCTTCGCGAGGTAGCCGCCGAGCTCGAGGTCGTAGGCCGCGATGGAGTACTCGAAGAGCAGGGCGTTGCCGACGTGCCAGATCGGCTGGAAGAGGTAGAAGGGGCTCCACTTCTGGTCCTCGTCGACCCGCAGGATGCCGTAGCCGAGGTCGTTGTCGCGGCCGAGGACGTTGGTGAAGGTGTGGTGGATCTCGTTGTGGCTGTGCTTCCACTGGCTCGCGGGGGAGGCGTTGTCCCACTCCCACGCAGTCGAGTGGATCTTCGGGTCACGCATCCAGTCCCACTGACCGTGCATGACGTTGTGGCCGATCTCCATGTTCTCGAGGATCTTGGCGACCGACAGCCCGGCCGTGCCGAGCCACCAGGCCGGGCGGAAGCCCTTGACCTTGACGTTGCTGAAGAGCAGCGCTGCGCGAGAACCCATCTCGAGGTAGCGCTGGACCTTGATGACCTTGCGGATGTAGGCGGCGTCCCGCTCGCCGCGGGAGTCCATGACCTCCTTGCGCAGGGCGTCGAGCTCGTGGCCGATGCCCTCGATCTGCTCGGGGGACAGGTGGGCCGCGGGGTTGGGCCGGCCGGACTTCTTCAGGGCCGGGCGCTGCGGGCGCGGCCCTGAAGAAGTCCGGCCGGCCCAACCCCGCGGCCCACCTG
>JACXUW010000307.1 GCA_014763705.1 Micrococcales bacterium
CGCGAGCTCGGCGTCAGGGCCGGTGAGCTCGTCCGCGCGGCGGCGCAGGCGCTCGGCGGCGGCGGTGGCGGCAAGGACGACATCGCTCAGGGCGGCGGCCAGGACCCGGGCAAGGTCGGCGAGGCCCTCGCGGCCGTCGAGTGGCGGCTCGGGGAGCTCGCGGGCTGATGCCCGAGCCCCGGGAGGGTCCCGGACGCGGCGCCCGGCTGGGTGTCGACGTCGGGTCGGTACGGGTCGGGGTCGCCGTGAGCGACCCCGACGGCCTCCTCGCCACCCCTCTCGAGACCGTGCCGCGCACGGCCGAGGGACCCCCGTTGACCAGCGACGACGACGTCGAACGGATCGCAGACCTGGTCGCCGAGCACGGGGTGGTGCGGGTCGTCGTCGGCCTGCCGAAGTCACTCTCCGGGGACGAGGGGCCCGCTGCGCAGCGTGCACGCACGTATGCTTCCGTGCTGGCGGTGCGCGTCGCCCCCGTCCCGGTGCGGCTCCTCGACGAGCGGCTGACGACGGTCGACGCACACCGCGTGCTCCGGCAGAGCGGTGTGGCCGGGAGGCGCCAGCGCGCCGTGGTCGACCAGGCCGCGGCGGTGCTCATCCTCCAGGCGGCCCTCGACGCGGAGCGCACGACCGGCCTCCCGGCAGGGGAGCAGGTCGGTGGACGCCGGCGCAAGCCACGGACGAAGGGCACGAGGACGTGAGCCAGGACTTCACCGAGACCATCTTCGGTGACGACACCCACCACCGACGCCCCCGCACCCGGCGCGAGATGCACTCCCGCCGCCGGAAGCCGCGCAAGGGCCGCCGGTTCCTCGCGGTGCTCCTCGCGGTCGCCCTCGTCGGCGGCGCCGGCTACGGCGCCTGGAAGGTCCTCGGACCGACGGTCAGCGGCCTGTTCGGTGGCCAGTCGGCCACCGACGTCGACTTCGCCGGGCCCGGCTCGGGCGAGGTCGACATCGTCGTCAAGCAGGGCGACACCGGCGAGGCCATCGCCACGACCCTGCGCGACGCCGGCGTCACGAAGACCCGCACCGCCTACCTCGACGCCGCCAAGGCCGACCCCACTTCCGCCGCGAAGATCCAGCCGGGCACGTACGTCATGCTCAAGGGGATGACCGGCGCGGACGCGTTCGCCATCCTCGTCGACCCGAACAACCGGGTCGCGCAGCGGGTGACCCTGCGCGAGGGGCTGTGGAAGAACGAGGTCTTCGCCCAGCTGTCGAAGGCGACCGGCGTCAAGGTCGCGGACTACACGGCGGCCGCGAAGGACGCGAAGGCCATCGGGCTGCCGGCGGCCGCCAAGGGCAACGTCGAGGGCTGGCTGTTCCCCGCGAGCTACGAGTTCGACGACAAGACGAGCGCGACCGACCAGCTGAAGCAGATGGTCGCGCTCACCGTCAAGACCCTCCAGGACGCGGGCGTCGACGAGAAGGACTGGGAGAGGACCCTGACCATCGCCTCGATCGTCGAGGGCGAGGTCAGCGGGGACGCCGACCGCGGCAAGGTGGCTCGCGTCGTGCTCAACCGGCTCGAGGGCGGGCCGCCCAGCTACGGCCTGCTCCAGATGGACTCCACCGTCCACTACGCGGCCCAGCAGCGCGGCAAGGCGGGTACGACCGACGCCCAGCGCAATTCGGACAGCCCGTACAACACCTACAAGGTGCAGGGCCTGCCGCCCGGTCCCATCGGCAACCCCGGCAAGGCCTCGATCGTCGCGGCCGCCAAGCCGACGCCGGGGAACTGGGTCTTCTTCGTCACCGTCGACCCGAGCACGGGCGAGACGAAGTTCGCCTCGACCCTCGCCGAGCACGACCGGTACGTCCAGGAGTTCCAGCAGTGGTGCTCCGACAACCCGGGCAAGTGCTGAGGGCGGCGGTCCTCGGGTCGCCGGTCGCCCACTCGCTCAGCCCCGCGCTGCACCGCGCCGGCTACGCGGCAGCCGGGCTCACCGGGTGGGAGTACACCCGCCACGAGGTCGACGCCGCGGGCCTGGCCGGTTTCGTCACTGCGCTCGACGAGTCGTGGCGGGGACTGTCGCTGACGATGCCGCTCAAGGAGGCGGCCCTGGCGCTGGCCGCCGACGTCTCGCCGGTCGCCCGGCGGGCCGGGGCCGCGAACACGCTCGTCCGCCGCGCCGACCGGGGCTGGGACGCGACGAACACCGACGTCGAGGGCGCGGTCGCCGCCCTGCGCCCGCACCTGCCCGGCCGTCCGGAGCGCGCCCTCGTCCTCGGCGCCGGCGCGACCGCCCGCTCCTGCGTCCTCGCCCTCGCCGAGCTGGGGGTGACGACACTGACCGTCCGGGCCCGTGACACCGCGAAGGCCGCCGACCTGCTCGCCTGGGCGCTCGACGCCGGGGTGGGCATCCGCAGTGGCTCGGTCGCTGCCATCGACCCGTGGGTGACCACCCGGGACGACGTCGTGGTCTCCACCGTCCCGCCCGGTGGTTCGTCGGCCGTCGCCGCCACCGTGCCCAGCACGCACGCCGGGGTCCTGCTCGACGTCGTGTACGCCGACTGGCCCACCCCGGTGGCGCGGGCCGCCGCGGCCGCCGGGATGACCGTCGTCCCCGGCCTCGACCTGCTCGTCCACCAGGCCGCCGCCCAGTTCACGCTCTTCACCGGTGAGCCGGCGCCGGTCGAGGCGATGCTCGCGGCCGGCCGGGCCGCGCTCGGGGTGGCCGGGTGACCCCCTGGTGGCCGGCCGTGGGCGCGGCGCTCGTGCTCGGCGTCCTCGGTCACGTCACCGGCCGCGAGCTGGCCACCGGCGGCTACCGCATCGACGACGAGGTCGCGCTCCCGGGGCCCGGAAGCGCCTGGTGGACGGGGCCCTCGACCGGCCTCCTCGCCGCCGTCGCGGTCCTCTCGGTCCGCGACCTCGGGGGATGGGCCGCGCTACCGCCGTTCCTCCTCTTCGCCTGGCTCACCGTCGCCCTCGTCTGGGTCGACCTCGACGTGCACCGGCTCCCGGTCGGGCTCGTCGTCCCGGCCGGCGCGGCGCTCGCGGTGCTGCTCGTGCTCGCGGTCCTGGCCACCGGGGGCCCGCGCTGGCGCGGCACGCTCATCGGCGTCGTCGCGACGGGCCTGGTCTACCTCGTGCTCTACCTGCTGCCCGGCGGCGGGGTGGGCTTCGGCGACGTCCGGCTCGCCCCGGTCATCGGCGGCCTGCTCGGCTTCCTCAGCACCTCGCACGTCGTCGTCGGCATCGGGGCCGGGTTCCTCGTCGGCGGGGTGGCGGCGGCCGCCATGCTCGTCCTGCGGCGGGTCGGGCTGAAGTCGGCGATCGCGTACGGGCCGGCGATGTGCCTCGGCGCCTGGGTCGCCATCGTCCTGACGCCTCGCATCGTGACCGGCCTCGCGGGCGGCTGAGCCGCGCGTGACAGGATTGGCGGCATGCTGCGCTGGCTGACCGCGGGGGAGTCGCACGGACCCGCCCTCCTCGCGACGATCGAGGGCCTGCCCGCCGGGGTCGAGGTGACGACCGCGGACATCGGGGCCGCGCTCGCCCGCCGCCGCCTCGGGTACGGCCGCGGGGCGCGCCAGAAGTTCGAGCAGGACGAGGTCGAGGTGCTCGGCGGGGTGCGGCTGGGGGTCACCATCGGCTCGCCGGTGGCCATCCGGATCGGCAACACCGAGTGGCCGAAGTGGCGCACGGTGATGAGCCCCGACCCGGTCCCCGAGGCGGAGTACGCCGCCGCCGACGACGTCAACGCCGAGAAGGAGGTCGCCCGCAACCGGCCGCTCACCCGGCCGCGGCCCGGGCACGCCGACCTCGTCGGGATGCAGAAGTACGGCTTCGACGACGCCCGCCCGGTGCTCGAGCGCGCCTCGGCCCGCGAGACCGCCGCCCGGGTGGCGCTCGGCGCCGTCGCCTCGGCCTTCCTCGAGCAGGCCTACGGCATCCGCCTCGTCTCGCACACCGTGGCCATCGGTGGTGCCGGCGTGGCCGACGACGCCCCGCTCCCGGGCCCGGACGACGTCGAGGCCCTCGACGCCGACCCGGTGCGCGCCTTCGACCCCGCCGGGTCCGCCGCGATGGTCGCCGAGGTCGACGCCGCCCGGCGCGACGGCGACACCCTCGGCGGGGTCGTCGAGGTCGTGGCCGTCGGCGTGCCGCCGGGGCTCGGCTCGCACGTGCACTGGGACCGGCGGCTCGACTCCCGGCTCGCCGCCGCCCTCATGGGCATCCAGGCGATCAAGGGCGTCGAGGTCGGCGACGGCTTCCGCACCGCCGCCCGTCGCGGGTCGCAGGCCCACGACGAGATGGAGCGCGGGCCGGACGGCGTCATCCGCCGGCGCACCGGCCGGGCCGGGGGCACCGAGGGCGGGATGTCGGTCGGCGGCGTGCTC
>JACXUW010000308.1 GCA_014763705.1 Micrococcales bacterium
GTCCCCGCACGGCCCTACCGTCGGCAGCGCCCACCATCGCCTGCAGGGAAAGGGGTCGCCGTGGCCCGGCCGCGCCTCCGCCTGACCGCCGCCTGCCCGGCGACGTCGGGCTCCCGGCGTGACGAGCAGGGGGCCATCGCCCTGGAGGCGGCCATCGTCTTCCTCTTCCTCTTCACCCTGCTCGCGGGCGTCGTCGACGTCTCCCTCTTCTTCAAGGACACGTACTCGGTCTCCTCGGCGGCGCGCGCCGGGGCCCGGATGGCGGCGGCCGACCCGCTGAGCACGACCTTCGCCCGGGACACCGCGACCCAGGTGGCGAGCGCGCTCACCGACCTGGACTACTCCCGGGTCACCGAGATCTGGGTCTACAAGGCGGATCCCGACACCGGTGACACGATGTCCGGGAGCACGTGCGGCACCAAGTGCGTCAAGTTCACCCTCACCGCGCCCGGGGTGGCCAGCGCCGGAACCGGCACCTGGACCTCCCGGAACGCGTGTGCGAGCACCAGCGTCGACGTCGACTCGGTCGGGGTGCTCGTGCGGTACCGCCACAAGGCGGCCGTGATGTTCGCGAACAACCAGATCATCACCGAGCGGGTCACGATGCGGCTCGAACAGATCCCCTCGACCCAGCAGTGCGTGTCGGTGCCGTGATGTGGATCCGTCGCCGTGGGGAGAAGGGCGCCGCCGCCGTCGAGGCCGCGATCGTCACCCCGATGTTCATCCTCCTCATCGTGGGCATCCTCGAGTTCGGGATGTTCTTCAAGGACTACCTCTCGGTCGCGAGTGCCGTCCGCGCCGGTGTGCGCACGGCGTCCGCCGAACCGCGGATGTCGACCTACGCCCAGCACGCCGCCGACAGCGTCGGCGGTGAGGGCGCCGGCTTCGCCAGGGGAGACGTCCAGGAGCTCTGGGTCTACAAGGCCAACCTGGCCGACAAGTTCCCGATCGGCGCCAGCAGCTTCGCCAACTGCACCACGTGCGTGAAGTTCGCGTGGAACGGCACCTCGTTCGCCCCGACGTACTCCAACTGGGCGGCCGCCTCCCAGCAGGCGTGCGCCGCGGGACCGCCGGACCGGGTGGGGGTCTACCTGCGGTTGCGCCACAAGGCGTTCACCGGCTTCATCTTCACCTCCATCACCATCGAGGAGTCCACCGTGCTGCGCTTCGAGCCCAAGCCCTCGACCCAGACGTGCGAGCCATGACCGGGCGGCTCCGGCGCCGTGCGGGCGCGCGACGGCGTGACGAGCGCGGCTACGTGGCGGTCACCTCCGGGCTGCTCCTCATCGTGCTGCTCGGCTTCTCCGCGTTCGCCGTCGACGTCGGCCACTGGTACCTCGAGGGTCAGCGGGCCCAGCGGGCGGCGGACGCCGCTGCCCTGGCCGGCGTGACCAAGCTGCCCGGCGACCGGGCGGGCGCGTACGCCCTGGCCAGCGACTACGCCAAGGGCAACGGCTTCACCAACGCGCCGGGGACCACCGTCACCTCGTCCCTGGCCGGCGGCTCGACCCGACTTCGGGTCGACATCAGCTCGCAGGTCAAGAACGTCTTCGGCGGCTTCCTCGGGATCGACTCGACGACCGTCTCGCGGCACGCCATCGCGGAGTTCGCCGGGCCGGTTCCGCTGGGCAGCCCGTGCAACCACTTCGGGGACGACCCGGAGGCCGGGAGCACGACGAGCAGCAACTGCAACAACACCGGACAGTTCTGGGCCAACGTCGGCAGCCCCGCGGCCAACAAGGTCAGCGGGGACGCGTTCCAGAACGACACCTGCAGCGCCTCGGCCTCCGACGGCTGCCCCGGGGGCAACAACGTCGACTACGACCCCCTCGGGCACGTCTTCACGATCACCTTGCGGCAGGCGGTCTCCAACCTGCAGATCGAGGCCTACGACCCCGCCTTCGTCGCCGTCGGCGACTACTGCACCCTCGGTGATGCGAAGCTGAGCAGCGCGAAGAACCTGCCCTACCCGGCAGCGGCCGTCGTCTCGAACCCCTCGTCGCGCTACGCGGACGGCTCGACGGCCTGGTGCACCGGCGACCAGCCGTTCACGTCCCAGGCCCAGGTCGACACGAAGTTCACGATCCGGGGTCCGGCCGGCAACCCGTGGGAGCCGACGGCCTGGACGCAGCTGGGCGGCAGCTGTGCCCCGAAGATTTACCAGGGCTTCTACGGCGACCTGAGCAAGGTGCTCGACAAGCGGACGTCCCAGTACACGAACCGTCCCGACGTGGCCGAGAACTTCCGGCGCTGGAAGACCCTGTGCTCGATCCCCGGCACGGTCCAGCCCGGCACCTACGCCATCCAGGTGCAGACCAACGGCCTCGGGGCGGACGGCGAGGGCGGGCACAACCGCTTCTCGCTGCGGGCCTACGGGTCGGGCGCCTCGGACAAGGACAACATCTCCATCGCCGGGTTCTCGAAGATGGTCATGTACGGCAACACCCCGAACGGGACCTCCAAGTTCTTCCTCGCCCGGGTGCCGAGCAACTCCAGCGGCCAGTTCTTCAACCTCAACCTGTACGACATCGGCGACGGCGCGACGTCCGGGAGCACGATCACGGTCATCCCGCCGACCGAGACCGGAGGGTCGTTCAGCGGCTGCACCGGCAAGGGCGTGACCACCGGCTCGCTCCCGGGGTGCAAGATCTCGGTCAACAGCTCCTACAACGGGCGGTGGCAGACCATCACCGTGCCCATCCCGGCGTCATACTCCTGCAACGACTCCCAGGCGTCCGGTTGCTGGATCCGCCTCCAGTTCTACTACGGTCCCAGCTCGACCCCTGCGGACACGACGTCCTGGACGGCCACGCTCGACGGGGACCCCATCCGCCTCGTCGAGTGAGGCCGAGCACCGGGGCGGCGCCGCGTCGGCTCGCGTAGGCTCGGGCGCCGTGACCACCCGATCCCTGACCGACATCGTCAAGGCCTACGACGTCCGCGGAACCGTCCCCGACCAGCTCGACACCGACGTGGCCCGCGCGCTCGGCGCGGCGTTCGCCGAGGTCGTCCTCGGCCCGGAGGACGCCCCCGGCTGCGTCGTCGGCCACGACATGCGCGACAGCGGCCCGGCGCTCGTCGAGGCGTTCGCCGCCGGCGTGCGCTCGCGCGGCCACGACGTGACCCTCATCGGACTGTGCAGCACCGACGGCCTCTACTACGCGAGCGGGGCGCTCGACCTCCCGGGGGCGATGTTCACCGCCAGCCACAACCCGGCCCGCTACAACGGGATCAAGATGTGCCGCAGCGGAGCCCGACCCGTCGGACAGGACTCCGGGCTCGCCGACGTCCGCGTCCTCGCCGAGCGCCTCCTGGCGTCCGACGCCGCCGACACCACGGCGGACGGGGTGCCGGGCGCCCTCGTCGAGCGTGACGTGCTCGCCGACTACGCGGGCTTCCTCCGCGGGCTGGTCGACCTCTCCGCCATCCGCCCGCTGCGCGTCGTCGTCGACGCCGGCAACGGCATGGGCGGGTTCACCGTCCCGGCCGTGCTCGGGACGGCGGCCGGGCTGCCGGCGCTGCCCGTCGACGTCGAGCCCCTGTACTTCGAGCTCGACGGCACCTTCCCGAACCACGAGGCCAACCCCCTCGAGCCGGAGAACCTGCGCGACCTCCAGGCCGCCGTCGTCGCGCACGGCGCCGACCTGGGGCTGGCCTTCGACGGTGACGCCGACCGCTGCTTCGTCGTCGACGAGCGCGGAGAACCGGTGAGCCCGAGTGCGATCACCGCCCTCATCGCCCGTCGCGAGGTGTCCCGCGCGGTTGCCGAGGGGGCCGACGCGGCGGACGTCTCCGTCGTCCACAACGTCATCACCTCGGCGCAGGTCCCGGAGGTCGTCGCGGCCACCGGCGCCCGGGCGGTGCGCACCCGGGTCGGCCACTCGTTCATCAAGGCCGAGATGGCTCGCCACGACGCGGTCTTCGGTGGCGAGCACAGCGCGCACTACTACTTCCGCGACTTCTGGTTCGCCGACACGGGGATGCTCGCCGCACTGCACGTCCTCGCGGCCCTGGGCGAGCAGGAGCAGCCGCTCAGCGTCCTCATGGCCGACCTCAGCCGCTACAGCGCCTCGGGAGAGGTGAACTCGACGGTGGCCGACGCCCCCGCCGCGACCGAACGGGTCCTCGCCTGGGGTGTGGAGCAGGGGGTCGAGGTCGACCGGCTCGACGGGCTGACCCTCGTCCACGCCGGTGGGCCGGACGACCCGATGTGGTGGCTCAACCTGCGCGCCTCGAACACCGAGCCGCTGTTCCGGCTCAACGTCGAGGCCGAGGACCCCGCGACGATGGCCCGCGTCCGGGACGCCGTGCTCGCCATCGTCCGGCCCGGCCTGACC
>JACXUW010000007.1 GCA_014763705.1 Micrococcales bacterium
GCGGTGGAACGGGCTCTGGGCGCGGGTGGCCTCGGCGGCGTCCTCGTCGGCCATCGCGTAGCCGGCCATCTCGGTGGCGATGAAGCCGGGCGCGATGCTCGTCACCGCGATGCCGTGCCGGCCGAGGTGCTGGGCCATCGACTGCCCGAAGGAGTGCAGACCCGCCTTGCTCGCCCCGTACGCGGGGATGTCCGGCTCGCCGCGGAACGCGCCGCGCGAGCCGACGTTGACGACCCGGCCGACCGGGACACCCGCGGCCGGGGGCACCTCGAGCATGTGCCGGGCCACGCACCAGGTGAGGTTCGCCGGACCGAGGAGGTTCGTGGCCAGGGTGCGCTGCCAGACCTCCACCCAGTCCGCGTACCCGGTGGCGTCGAGCGGGTGGTCGCCACGCCGGCTGCCCGAGGAGCCGGGCGGCACGATCATCGCCGCGTTGTTGACGAGGACGTCGACCCGGCCGAGGGCCGCGACGCTCGCCGCCGGGTCCGCGAGGTCGGCCGCGGCGCGCGCGTGGCGCTCGCCCGGGAGCGAGCCGAGGACCGCGTCCGCCCGCTCCCGGCTCGCCGCACCGCGGTGGTGGACGAGGACGCGGTCGCCGCGGGCGGCGAAGGCCCGGGCGACGGCCGCGCCGACACCGCGGGAGGCACCGGTGACGAGGACTCCCCGGGAGGGGGTGGCGGGCTGCATCCCGTCACCCTAGGCGGGAGCGTCCAGCCTCAGCTCCATGAGCCGGTCGGACGGGGTGCCGAAGCCGACCCGCTCGTAGAGGGTGCGGGCCTCCGGCACGGCGTTGAGCTGGATGCGGGTGACCCGCTCGGCCGGCGCCCACGCGAGGAGGGTGCGCAGCAGCCGCTCCCCCAGGCCGAGGCCCCGCGCGTCCGGGGTGACGAAGAGCAGGCTGACGTGGAACCACGCGTCCGCCGGGCGGTGCGCGCTCGGCAGCTTCTGGACCCGGGTGCCGTGGAGGACCCCGATCGGGCGGCCGGTCGGCTCCTCCGCGAGCCAGGTGCGGCGGGCCCGGTCGCGCAGCCACGCGTCGGCGAAGGTGTCGAGGAAGCCGGGCGGCACCGAGGCGCCCCGCTCGCGCTCGTCCTGGATGTGCAGGGCACCGACCGAGAACGCGTCGGTGGGCACGGCCTCGCGCACCCGGACGTCCCGCACGGTCTCCACGCCCCCAGCATGGCCCACGGGCCCGCGCCCCGGGAGGGGTCCCGACCACAAAGGTGAGGCCCCGGAACCAGTATGAGTGGTTCCGGGGCCTCGATGACCCGGCATGATGCTCCGCGTCTCACGAGTCGGTGTCCGGTCGCCACCACCGTCATCACCCGGTGGATCCTCGCGGCAGAACCGCGCGGCCTGGCGTCCTTCTCCTTCTCGATCCCTCCGCCACCGAAGTGGTGGAGTGGGATATTTCTATGCCTCGGAGGCAGTGTCCCGCAAGGGGTTTGGGACACCAATTTCCGGGCCTGTGAGGGTCGTCGGCGTGTCGTCGGCGTGTCGTGTGACGGGCGTGACGACGGGTCGACCAGCGACCCCGCGGTCCCACCATCCGGACACGGGAGGTGGGTCCGGGGCCTCAGACCTGGGCCTTGGCGCGGATCGCCTCGAGGACCTCGGCCACGGCGTCCTCGACGGGCACGCCGTTCTTCTGCGACCCGTCGCGGTAGCGGAACGACACCGCGCCGGCGTCGCGGTCCTCGCCACCGGCGATGAGGACGTAGGGCACCTTGGCCTTGCTCGCGTTGCGGATCTTCTTCGGGAAGCGGTCGTCGGACTCGTCGAGCTCGAAGCGCACGCCCTCCGCGGCGAGGCGCTCCCCCACCTCGCGCAGGTAGGGGACGAACTCGTCGGCGACCGGCACCCCGAGGACCTGCACCGGCGAGAGCCACACCGGGAACGCGCCGGCGTAGTGCTCGACGAGCACCCCGATGAACCGCTCGATCGAGCCGAACTTCGCCGAGTGGATCATCACCGGCTCCTGACGGGAGCCGTCGGCGGCCTGGTACTCGAGCCCGAAGCGGTGCGGCTGGTTGAAGTCGTACTGGATCGTCGACATCTGCCAGGTGCGCCCGATGGCGTCGCGGGTCTGCACCGAGATCTTCGGGCCGTAGTAGGCGGCGCCGCCCGGGTCGTCGACGAGCTCGACGCCGAACTTCTCGGCGGTGCTCCGCAGCACCTCGGTGGCGACCTCCCACTGCTCGTCCGAGCCGATGAACTTGTCCTTCTTCTCGCCCTCGGTGGCCCGGGTGGACAGCTCGAAGTAGTAGTCGTCGAGCCCGAAGTCCTCGAGCAGGCCGACGACGAAGCGCAGCAGGTGCTCGATCTCGGCCGGCGCCTGCTCCGGGGTGACGTACGAGTGCGAGTCGTCCTGGGTCATCGCGCGCACGCGGGTCAGGCCGTGGACGACGCCGGACTTCTCGAACCGGTAGACCGAGCCGAACTCGAACAGCCGCATCGGCAGCTCGCGGTAGGAGCGGCCGCGCGAGCGGAAGATGAGGTTGTGCATCGGGCAGTTCATCGCCTTGAGGCGGTACTGCGCGTGCTCGAGCTCCATCGGCGGGAACATCGTGTCGGCGTAGTACGGCAGGTGCCCCGAGGTGTGGAACAGCCCGTCCTTGCTGATGTGCGGGGTCCCGACGTACTGGAAGCCCTCCTCGAGGTGCCGCCGCCGGACGTAGTCCTCCATCTCGCGCTTGATGACGCCGCCGCGCGGGTGGAAGACCGCCATCCCGGACCCGAGCTCGTCGGGGAAGGAGAAGAGGTCGAGCTCCGCGCCGAGCTTGCGGTGGTCGCGCTTCTCGGCCTCGGCGAGCCGCTCGAGGTAGGCCTTGAGGTCGTCCTTGGTGCGCCACGCGGTGCCGTAGACCCGCTGCAGCTGCGGGTTCCGCTCCGAGCCGCGCCAGTACGCGGCGGCGCTGCGCATCAGCTTGAAGGCGTTGCCGAGGACCTTGGTCGACGGCACGTGCGGGCCGCGGCACAGGTCGCCCCAGGCCACCGAGCCGTCGCGGCGGACGTTGTCGTAGATGGTCAGCTGCGAGCCGCCCACCTCGACGGCCGCCCCTTCGGCCGCGTCCTCCGCCGCGCCGCCCTTGAGGCCGATGAGCTCGATCTTGTACGGCTCGTCGGCGAGCTCGACGGCGGCCTCGGCGTCGCTCACCTCGCGGCGGTGGAAGGTCTGGCCCTCGTTGACGATGCGTTGCATCACCTTCTCGAGCGCCTTGAGGTCCTCGGGGGTGAACGGGGTCTCGACGTCGAAGTCGTAGTAGAAGCCGTCGCGGATCGGGGGCCCGATGCCGAGGCGCGCCTGCGGGTGGACCTCCTGGACGGCCTGGGCGAGCACGTGGGCCGCGCTGTGCCGCAGCACGTCGAGGCCGTCCTGCTCGGCGGCGGTGACCGGCTCGACGACGTCGCCGTCGGCGGCCTCGCGGTGCAGGTCGCGCAGCTCCCCGCCGACCCGGGCGACGAGCACCTCGCGGTCGCCCTCGAAGAGGTCGCCGTACGTCGTGCCCCCGGCCACCCGTCGCTCGCTCCCGGCGACGTGGACGGTGATCTGGGCAGACATGGTGAGGCTCTCCTCGCGATGGGGGTCGCGCCGGTGCTCCGGCACGGTCCGATGCTAGCGAGGGGTCCTGGCACCGGTCGCGGCAGTTCCGCCGGGGTGCGCTCAGCTCGTGGCGGCCGTCGTGGCCGCCGTCGTCGCGACCATCGTGGCGGCGAGGACGGCGTGCACCTCCTGGACGGCGGCCCGGACCGCGGGCGCGGCCCAGTCGCCCGCCGTCGCCACCTCGGCCCGACGCCGGGCCTCGGCCTTCGGCAGACCGGTGACGGCCGAGAGCCGGTCGGTGGCCGCGAGGAGGGCGACGAGGGCCGCGGTCCGCGCGTCGGGCGGCCCGTCCCCCCCGTTGAGCGCACCGGTCACCCGCACGCGCAGCCGGTCGGTCGACGCGGGGTCGACGGTGCGCCAGCGGGTGCGCGGGAAGAGGCCGAGCACCCGGTCGTCCTCGCGGGAGAGCACTCCGG
This sequence comes from Micrococcales bacterium, assembly GCA_014763705.1. Classification (GTDB taxonomy): domain Bacteria; phylum Actinomycetota; class Actinomycetes; order Actinomycetales; family Dermatophilaceae; genus Phycicoccus. Next base: position 4,021 of record JACXUW010000007.1, read on the forward strand.
CGGAGGCCATCCGCTCGAGGAGGTGGGTGCGCAGGGCGCCCGCCCGGTCGCGCCAGGCGTCCGCTCCCCCGAGCTTCGAGACGGCGTCCTGGGGGCGCCGCCCGTCGGCGACCGCGAGCACCTCCCGCAGGAGCGGGTCGGACGGCTCGGCGGTGCCGGTGCGCCGCAGCCGGGCGCGCCTGCCGTCCGGGCCGTCGAGGGCGAGGGCGCCGTCGAGCGTCAGCTCGGCCACGGCAGCGCCGGCGACGGCGGCCTTCATCCGCACCGAGTCCAGGGCGGGACGGCCGGAGCGCTGGTCGAGGGTCAGGAGCAGGAGCTCCTCGGTGAGCGAGAGGGTCATCGTCGCCTCCTCGGGTGGGGTCGGTCCCTCCATCGGAGCACCTGCCGGGCCCGGGCGCCTCCCCCTGTGGGCGGACCCCGCCGTCCCGCCCCGGGTGGGGCCTAGCCTGCCGGGGTGGACCTCCTCGTCGTCAGCCTCGCCGACCGCCCGGACCTCGCGCACCACCTCTGGGACCTCGCGACGGTCTGGCCGCGCTTCATGCAGCAGGACCCGGTCGGCGACCTGTTCTTCTCCCGGGCGACGACCACGTTCGCCGCGTACTCGCTCCTCGCGTTCGACGCCGACGACCTCGAGCACCCGGTGGCACGGTCCTGCTCGGTGCCGTTCGCGTTCGGAGGCGACACCGGCCGCGACGAGCTGCCCGACGACGGCTGGGACGGGGTCATCCGGTGGGCCTGGCTCGACGAGCTCGAGGACCGCGAGCCGACCCACGTCTCGGCGCTCGAGGTCGCGATCCGTCCGGACCTGCGCGGCACCGGACTCGCCTCCGTCCTGCTCGAGCACAAGCGGGCCAACGTGGCCCGGCTGGGGTTCCACGACCTCGTGGCGCCGGTGCGACCCAACCGCAAGACCGACGAGCCCCACACCCCGATGGCCGTGTACGCGGCGCGGACCCGGGAGGACGGCCTGCCCACCGACCCGTGGCTGCGGCTCCACGTCCGGGCCGGCGCCACCATCGAGAAGGTCTGCCCGCGGGCGATGACGATCTCCGGCTCGCTGGCCGAGTGGCGCGACTGGACCGGTGAGCCGTTCGACACCTCGGGCGAGGTCGTCGTGCCCTTCGCGCTCAACCCGGTGCACGTCAGCCTCGAGCACGACCACGCGGTGTACGTCGAGCCCGGGGTCTGGGTGCACCACCGGCTCTGACCGGCCGGCTCGGGCTCAGTCCTCGACGTCGAGGCGGAAGGTGCCGGTGGCGATCCAGTGCCGCAGCCGGCTCACCGTGGTGCGGACGTACCCGTCGGCCATCGCCCGCAGCGAGGCGGTGCTCGAGCCGAGCAGGTCGTTGGCGAGGAGGAGCTGGCGCGAGGCGACGAGGGCCTCGAGGTCGGCCGGGTCGACGTCCGGCAGGGGGGCGACCTCGGCGTAGCCCTCGCGGAGTGCGGCCTCGGCCCCCTCGGCACCGCTGCGCCGCAGGTAGAAGGTCGTGATGGCGAGGTCGAGGACCGGGATCCCCAGACCGGCGTCGTCGAAGTCGAACACCGCCAGCCGCCCGTCGTGCCACGTGAGGTTCCCGCCGTGGAGGTCGGCGTGCAGCGGGACGACGTCGGCGCCGTCGTAGAGCCGGGCGAACGCCTCCCGGGTGCGGCGCAGGCCCGCGACGACGAGGTCGCGCTCGTCGGCGGACAGCCCTGGCGCGTCCGGCAGGATCTCGCGGTCGCCGAACAGCGGGTCGTCGAACACCGGGAGGTCGGCGCCGGCCGGCAACGTCCACGTGCTGGCCTGGCGGTGGAGCCGCGCCATCGCCTCGCCCAGGGCACGGGCCCACGCCGCCCCCGAGTCCTCCCGCGCTCCGTCGCCGTCGAGCCAGCTCGCGGCCGTGACGAGGACCTCCCGACCGAGGCCCTCCGGCTCCGCGCGGGTGAACCAGTCCCCGCTGGTGGTTCGGAGCGGGCGTGACACGGTGACATCGGTCGTCGTGGCGATGGCCTCCTGCCAGGCCTGCTGGGCGAGGACGTTGGCCGGGGAGCTCTTGGAGTTGGTGCCGACCCGCAGGGCGAACCGCTCGCCGTCGGCCGTGTCGACCCGGAACGTCGTGTTGTACGCGTGCAGCACCGGCTCCATCCGGGCGACCTCGAGCCCGAAGGCGTGTGCGGCCTCGAGGGCGGCCGGCCGCAGCACCTCGACCTGCGACTCCTCGTCGAGCTCGTCGTATCCGGTGGGCGGTACGCTCACGTCCGCGACCCGTGTCGTCCCGCCGGGTCGTGCGGGCCGTCCTCGCCCTCGGGGTCCTGCGGCCCGATCACCCGACGCAACCGCTCCCGGGCCATCGGCACCTGCTCCTGGAGCTGGCGGACCGCGGGAACGGACTCGGCGAGCGGGCTGCGCAGCGGGCCGCTGTCGGTCGGCACGGCGGCCGCCGGGGCGTCGGCGCGGACCTCCGCCCCGAGCCGCCGCGCCTCCACGAGCAGCGCCCCGTAGGCCGGCCAGGTGCCCGGGTCCTCGGGTGGCAGCGACTCCACTTCGTCCGCGAGCCGGTGGAGGGAGACCTCGGCGGCGTCGAGGTGCTCGACCATCTCCCGCCGGGCCTCCTCGCGCTGGACGCCGAACAGCGCGCCGGCCGCCGCGAGGTGCTCCAGCACGCCGGCGTACCCGGTCAGCCAGTCCGCCGAGGGGGTCGGCAGGTGCTGGGCGTCGTCCGCGGCGTCGACGAGGGTGTGGGCGATCCCCGCGACCGGCCACTGGCTGCGACGGACGGCCTCGACGGTCATCACGTAGCCGTCCCAGTCGATCCGGGCCGGGCGCAACCGGTGCCGGAGGTTGAACCTCGTGCTCTCGCGGCCCATCTCGATCGCGTCGAGGACCTCGGGCACGGCCTCCCCGATCCGGGTGGCCCGGCCGTGCCAGTCGCGGGCGCGGTCGCCGTCCCAACCCTCGCGCAGCCCGTCGGCCATGTCCTCGAGCAGCCCGCGCACACGTTCGGTCAGCTCGACCACCGCGCGCCGGGGCGCCGTGAGGTGCATGGGCGCCAGGACGACCGCGTTGACCCCCACGCCCACGACGCCGCCCACGACGGTCTCGACGAGGGTGAGGTAGGTGAAGTCGACGTCGTCCCACTTCAGGGTGACGAGCGAGAGCAGCACCATGACGGGGACCTGGATGCCGTGCTCGCCGAGCCGGTCCCACCGGCCGATGAGCAGCGCGAGGAACATCACGATGACCATCGACCACCAGGTCACCCCGACGAGGGTGCCGACCAGCCAGGCGGTGCTCATCCCCACGACGACCGCGACGACGCGTTCGACGCTCTGCCAGATCGAGCGGACGATCGTCCGGTCCACGACGAGCAGGGCGGCGAGGGGGGCGTAGAACGGCGTGGGGCTGTGCATCACGCGGACGGCGAACTGCCAGGCGATGACCGCCGCCACGGCCGACTTCACGAGGAGCAGGGCGTCCGTGCGTTCCGGGCCGGGGCCCCGCACGGCGGCACGGGTGTTCTCCGACCAGCCGTGGACCGTCGCCCGTACACCGCGGCGGCCGACGCCCTGGTCGACTCGAGGCATGGGAGGGACTCTACCCAGCCCGCCCGGTGGTCGGGCGGACCCCTAGGGTCGGGGGATGCGGACCCTCCCCTACGGCACCTGGCCCTCACCGATCAGCCCGGACGACCTCGCGAGCGGTCAGGTGTTCCTCGACGAGGTGCGGGTCGACGGCCCGGACACCTACTGGCTGGAGGGCCGCCCGGCCGAGGGAGGCCGGCAGGTCCTCGTCCGCCACGACGGCTCGGCGGCGAGCGACCTGCTGCCCGCCCCCTGGAACGTGCGCACCCGGGTCCACGAGTACGGGGGCGGCGCCTACGCCGTCGCCGGAGGCACGGTCGTGTTCTCGCACCTCGGGGACGATCGCGTGTACCGCCTCGACCTCGGGGCGGCCGACCCGGTCCCGCTCACCCCCGAGGGCCCGTGGCGCCACGGCGGCCTCGTCCTCCACGACGGCCAGGTCCTCGCCGTCCGTGAGGACCACTCCCGCGAGCCCGAGCCCGCGAACGAGCTGGTCCGGTTCGCCCTCCGTCCCGAGGGAGAGCCACACGTCGAGGTGCTGCACACCGGAACCGACTTCGTGTCGCGCCCGGCGGTCTCCCCCGACGGCCGCTTCGTGGCCTTCGTCGTCTGGGACCACCCGAACATGCCGTGGAACTCCACGCGCCTCCTCCGCGGACGGCTCACCGACACCGGACTCGAGGACGTGCACGTCGTCGCGGGCGGCGAAGGCGTCTCCGTGGCCCAGGCGCAGTTCGGGCCGGACGGGTCGCTGTGGTTCGTCTCGGACGAGTCCGGCTGGTGGCTCGTGCACCGCGACGCTGGCGACGGCCCGCACCCCGTGCACGACGTCGAGGCCGACCACGCCCAGCCCCAGTGGTCGCTCGGGATGCACGACCTCGCCGTCCTCGACCGCGACCACGCCCTGGTCCACTGGTGGGAGGGCACCGGACGGCGGCTCGGCGTGCTCGAGGCGTCGAGCGCCACGCTCGCCCCGTCCACGGACGCGGGCTCGTTCGCCGACCACCTCGTCACTGCCGGCGACGAGGTCGCCTTCAAGCGGGGCCACCCCGACCGGCTGCCCGAGGTGGTCCGCGGGCCGGCGGGCGGACCGTTCCGGGTGCTCGGCGGCTCCGGCGGGTCGGCCCTCGATCCCGCGGCCGTCTCCCCGCCGGAGGCATGGACCTGGCGCAACCGCGACGGCGACGACGTGCACGGCATCCTCCACGGCCCCCGCAGCGCCGACGTCGCCGGTCCCGCCGACGAGGCGCCCCCGCTCGTCGTCATGGTCCACGGTGGCCCGACGAGCCGGACCGAGGCCACGTACGCGACCGCCGTCCAGTTCTGGACGACCCGCGGGTTCGCCGTCCTGCACGTCAACTACAGCGGCAGCACCGGCTACGGCCGCGCCTACCGCGACCGGCTGCTCGGCCGGTGGGGCGAGGTCGACATCGACGACTGCGTCACCGGCGCCCTCTCGGTCGCGGATGCCGGTCGTGCCGACCGCTCCCGCCTCGCCATCCGCGGCGGGAGTGCCGGCGGGTACGCCGTGCTGCGGGCGATGACGACGAGCGACGCGTTCGCCGCCGGGACCAGCCTCTTCGGCGTGGCCGACCTCGCGGCCCTCGCGCAGGACACCCACAAGTTCGAGTCGCGCTACCTCGACACGCTCGTCGCGCCGTGGCCCGAGGGCGAGGCGGTCTACCGCGAGCGGTCCCCCATCCACCACGTCGACCGGCTGCACGGCGAGCTGCTCCTCCTCCAGGGCTCGGACGACCGCGTCGTCCCGCTGGCCCAGGCCGAGGACATGGCCGCGGCGATGCGCGATGCCGGACGTGCCGTCGAGCTCGCCGTCTACGAGGGCGAGGGCCACGGCTTCCGCCGCCGCGAGAGCATCGTCGACGCCCTCGAGCGCGAGCTGGCCTTCTACACGCGGGTGCTGCGACTCGGCGAGTGAGCCTCAGTCGTCGAGCGTCACGACGACGTGCGTCGTCGACGGGTCCTTCCGCGACCGCAGCCCCGCCAGCACGTGTCGGCCAGACCGCTGGACGACGAGCTCGACGGTGCTCGGCAGGAAGACCGGCTTCGTGAACCACACCCGGCTGCTCGACGGCCCGAGCGAGCCGCGGCCCAGGGCCGCAAGGGTGCGGGCGTAGGTCCACATCCCGTGGGCGATGTGCCGCGGGAAGCCCATCGCGCGCGCGGCCAGCGGGTGCAGGTGGATGGGGTTGACGTCGCCCGAGACCCCGGCGTACTCGCGCCCCAGGCCCTCCGGCAGGCGCCAGACCCCGGCCACCGGGCCCTCCGGGAGGGCCGGCGGAGCCTCACCGCGCGAGGCGTCCTCGGTGCCCCGGCCCCGGGACAGGTAGACGCTGTCGCACTCCCAGACCAGCTCGTCGTCGACCCGGGCCTCGAGGCGCACGTCGAGGGTGCGACCGCGCCGGTGCGGCTGCAGCGCACCTGCGGTGACCTCGAGGGTCAGCGGCTGCGCGGCGTCGAGGGCCCGGTGCGTCGTCACCCGGTTCTCGAGGTGCACCATCCCCGGCAACGGCACCGGGAAGTCCGGGCGCGCCATCAGCGCGGTCTGCACCGGGAAGGCGAGCACCCACGGGTAGGGCTGCGGCAGGAGGTCGGAGACGTCGTACCCGGTGAGCCGCTGGTAGGCCGCGAGCCGCGCCCGGTCGACCCGCACGTCCTCGACCCGCAGCGTGCGCTCCGGCACCTCGCTCCCCCGGCGACCACGGGCGGTCAGGGCCGCGCGGGCCAGCAGCGGGGCCGTCGCGGGCACCGACGACAGGGTCTCGACGGCCACGGTCACGCCCCCAGCAGGCTCTGGCCGCAGACCCGGATCACGTTGCCCGACACCGCGCCCTGGGCATCCGCCGCGTAGAAGGCGATGGCCTCGGCGACGTCGACGGGCAGACCGCCCTGCGCGAGGCTGTTGAGCCGCCGGCCCACCTCGCGCGTGGCCAGCGGGATGCGCGCGGTCATCTCGGTCTCGATGAAGCCCGGCGCGACGGCGTTGACCGTGATGCCGCGGCGCACCAGCCCGCGGTCGGCCGCGTAGCCGTCGACGAGGCCGATGACGCCCGCCTTGGACGCGGCGTAGTTGCTCTGGCCGCGGTTGCCCGCGATGCCGGCGATCGACGACACGAGGACGACCCGACCGCCGTCGCGCAGACCGCTCTTGGCGAGCAGCGCCTCGTTCATCTGCAGGATGGAGAGGAGGTTGACCCGCAGGACCGAGTCCCAGCGCTCGGCGTCGGTGTTGGCGAGCAGCTTGTCGCGGGTGATGCCGGCGTTGTGGACGACCACGTCGAGGCCGCCGTGCCGGGTGGTCGCGTGCTCGAGGATGCGCGTGCCGGCATCCAGGGCGGTGACGTCGAGCTGGAGCGCCGTGCCGCCGACCTCGTTGGCCACCGCGGCGAGCGACGCTCCGGCCGCCGGGACGTCGACGCACACGACCGTGGCGCCGTCCCGGTGCAGCGTGCGGGCGATGTCGGCCCCGATCCCACGCGCCGCGCCGGTGACGACGGCGACCTTGCCGGCGAGGGGACGCTCGGCGTCCACCGGGGCCGCGTGGACCTCGCGCTCGCCGACCCGGACCACCTGGCCGTCGACGTAGGCCGAGCGGGCGGACAGGAGGAAGAGCACCGTGCCGAGCGCGGACGCCTCGTGGCCGTCGGCGACGAGGACGAGGTTGGCCGTCGCCCCGGCCCGCAGCTCCTTGCCGACCGAGCGGGTGATGCCCTCCAACGCGCGCCTGGCGGCCCGCTGGGCCACCGAACCGGCCCGCTCGGGGTCGCGGCCGACGACGACGACGCGGGCGCAGCGGCCGAGCCGCTTGAGGGCCGGCGCCAAGGTGGCCCGCAGGGACTCGAGGTCGGCGGGCGTCTCCGCGGCGGTGAGGTCGACGACGACCCCGCCCAAGCGCGGACCGTCCGGCACTGCGTCGACGAGGGTGGCCCCGGCGGCGGTCAGCCCGTCGCGCAGGGCCGAGACCGCGGGGGTGTCGGCGTGCCCACCGACGAGCACCGGGCCGTCGACGAGCGGCCGACCGGGCGCGTACCGGCGCAGCGGCACCGGCTGGGGGAGGCCCAGGGCGGACGCGACCTTCTTCCCGACCCCGCTGTTGACGAACGAGGTGTAGCCGTCGGAGCGGGGCATCTCAGGCCGCCTCGAGGATCGCCACGACGCCCTGCCCGCCGGCCGCGCAGATCGAGATGAGCCCGCGCGCGCCGGAGCCCTTCTCGTGCAGCAGCTTCGCGAGCGTCGCGACGATGCGGCCGCCGGTGGCCGCGAACGGGTGCCCGGCGGCGAGCGACGACCCGGTGACGTTGAGCTTCGCGCGGTCGATGCCGCCGAGCGGCGCGTCGAGGCCGAGGCGCTCGCGGCAGAACTCCTCGTCCTCCCACGCGGCCATCGTCGAGAGGACCGTGGCGGCGAACGCCTCGTGGATCTCGTAGAGGTCGAAGTCCTGGAGGCTCAGGCCCTGCCGGGCGAGCATCCGGGGGACGGCGTAGGCGGGGGCCATGAGCAGGCCCTCCTCGCCCCCGAGGTAGTCCACGGCGGCGGTCTCGCCGTCGACGAAGAAGGCCAGGGGCTTCAGCCCGTGCGCGGCGGCCCACTCCTCGGAGCCGAGCAGGACCGTCGAGGCGCCGTCGGAGAGCGGCGTGGAGTTGCCGGCCGTCATCGTGGCGTCCGGCCCGGTCCCGAACGCCGTGCGCAGCGAGCCGAGCTTCTCGAGGGTGGTGTCGGGCCGCAGGTTCTGGTCGCGGGTCTGCCCGAGGTAGGGGGTCAGCAGGTCGTCGAAGAAGCCGCGCTCGTAGGCGGCGGCGAGCTTCTGGTGCGAGGCGAGGGCGAGCTCGTCCTGGGCCTCGCGGGTGACGCCCCAGCGGGCCGCCGTGATGGCCATGTGCTCGCCCATCGACATGCCGGTGCGCGGCTCGGTCGCGGCCGGGACCTGGATGCCGAGGTCGGTCGGGCGCAGGGCGGCCGCCGCCTTCGCCCGCTCGGCCGGCGTCTTGGCCCGGTTGAGGCGCAGCAGCTTCCGCCGCAGCCTCTCGGGGACGACGATCGGCGCGTCGGACGCCGAGTCCACGCCCCCGGCGATCGCGGACTCGGCCTGGCCCAGGGCGATCTTGTTCGCCACGAGGATGGTCGCCTCGAGGCCCGTGCCACAGGCCTGCTGGATGTCGTACGCGGGGGTGTCGGCGGCGAGGCTGGAGCCGAGGACCGCCTCACGGGTGAGGTTGAAGTCGCGACTGTGCTTGATGACGGCGCCCGCGACGACCTCGCCGACGCGCTCTCCGGCCAGGCCGTGCCGGGCGACGAGTCCCTCGAGGGCCGCGGTGAGCATGTCCTGGTTGGAGGCCTCGGCGTACGGGCCGAACTGGCGGGCGAACGGGATCCGGTTGCCGCCGAGGACGGCGGCGCGGCGGGTGGTGGGCACCGGTCTGGCTCCTGCGTGTGGGTCGGGGCGCGGGCGGACGCCTGCGCCAGATATCCGATACCGACGGTAGCAGGTACCGTCGGTCCCTGCTACCGTCGGTGTCCGTGACCGCGACCACGACGCCCGACGGCCGCAGCGCGCGCTGGGACGAGCACCGCCTCGCCCGCCGCCGCGAGCTGGTCGAGGCCACGGTGCGGGCGGTCCGTCAGCACGGCGCCGGCGTCGGGATGGACGAGATCGCCGCGGCGGCACGCACCTCGAAGACCGTCGTCTACCGGCACTTCGCCGACCGCGCGGGTCTCTACGCCGCCGTCGCCGACCGCGTCGACGGGACGATCATCCGGGGCATCACCCGGGCCGCGGCCACCTCGGACGACGCCCCGCTCCCGGCCCGCGACGTGATCCGGGCGGTCATCGCGGCCTACCTCCACCTCGTCGAGGACGACCCCGAGGTCTACCGGTTCATCGTCAACGCCCCGCTCGTCCCACCCGGCGAGCGGCCGGACGGCGACGTCACCGCGGGGATGACCGGCCGCATCGCCGACCACGTCGCCACCCTCGTCCGGGACCGCCTCGCGGCGACGGTCGACGACGCGACCGCCCACCTGTGGGGCGTCGCGCTCGTCGGGATGGTCCGCGCCGCCGCGGACGCGTGGCTCGCCGACGGCGGCGCCGCGAGCGGGCGCACCGCCGACGAGCTCGCCGACGCGCTCACCGGCCTGGCCTGGGACGGTCTGCGCCCCGCCCACTGACCCCGGACGGCGTCAGGCGCTCCACCACGGGCGCAGCGGCAGGCCGTGGTGACCGGTCGCGTCGGTCTTGGCCGCGAGGACGTGGTGGAGCTGGATCTCGTTGCGCTCGAACCCGACCCGTGAACCGGCCATGTAGAGACCCCACACCCGGGCGGTCCCCTCACCGACCTCGGCCACGCACTCGTCCCAGTGCTCGACGAGGTTGGCGCACCACCCGGCGAGCGTCTTCGCGTAGTGCTCGCGCAGGTTCTCCTCGTGCAGCACCTCGAGCCCGACGTCCTGGGCCTCGGTGATGATCCGCCCCGAGCCGGTCAGCTCACCGTCCGGGAAGACGTACCGGTCGATGAACGCCCCGGTCTCGGTGTGCTTGTTGTGCGGGCGGGTGATGCAGTGGTTGAGCAGCAGGCCGCCCACCCGCAGCCGGTCACGGATGAAGCCGAAGTAGGCCGGGTAGTTGCGCACGCCGATGTGCTCGGTGAGGCCGATCGAGGAGACGGCGTCGAAGCCGGTCTCGGTGACGGCGCGGTAGTCGGAGTGGCGGACCTCGGCGAGGTCGGCGAGCCCCTCCTCGGCGATCGCCTTCTGGGCCCACAGCGCCTGCTCGCGCGAGAGCGTGACGCCGAGGACCGAGACCCCGCGGCGCGCCGCGTAGCGCACCATGCCGCCCCAGCCGCACCCGATGTCGAGGAGCCGGTCACCGGGCTTCAGCGCGAGCTTGTCGAACACGAGGCGGTACTTGTTCTCCTGCGCCTCCTCGAGGGTGGCGTCGGCGCTCGGGTAGCAGGCGCAGGTGTAGGTCATCGAGGGTCCGAGGACCATCTCGTAGAAGCGGTTCGAGACGTCGTAGTGGTGGTGGATCGCCTCGGCGTCGCGGGTGCTGGAGTGCCGCAGCCCCTCGGCGAGCCGGCGCCACCGCGGCAGCGACTCCTGCGGCGGCGGGGGCGGCGGGGTGAAGCCCCTGAGACCGAGCATCCGCGACAGCTCGAGCACCTGCTCGCGTCCCGGCCGGCGGTAGCGCAGCGACGCCATCGTCGTCAGCAGCTCGTAGGGGTCGCCGGGGTGGACGCCCTGCACGGTGAGGTCCCCGACGACGTACGCCCGGGCCATCCCGAGGTCGCCGGGGGCGGTCGCGAGGTAGGACACCCCGCGCTGGTTCTCGATCCGCAGCCGCACCGGCGAGGCGTCGGGGCCGGCGGCGGAGCCGTCGTAGGCCTCGACCCGCAAGGGCAGGGGTCCGTCGACGACGGACTCGACGATCTGGGCGATGCTCACGCTCTCCTCCTGGTGTGGTCAGGCACCGCGCACGGCCTTCGCGTAGAGGTCGGGCAGCCGGTGGTCCGGGTCGTAGCGCTCCTTGAGCGCCGGGTAGTGCGCGCCGCCGTAGTGGCGCCAGAAGGTCTCCTCGTCGTAGAAGGCCTCCGAGTACAAGGACTTGTGGCCGCCGCGCTCGCTCACGGCGTCCTCGATGCGGCGGTTCGTGGCCCCGGCGGGGGCCGAGGGGTCGACCGGCACGGTGGACCAGAAGCCCACGTTGACGTACCGCTCCCCCGGCTCGAGGGGGTAGAGGGTCCACGACTCCTCGTCACGAAGGCTCAACGGGCACAGCCAGATCGGTTCGATGGGCACCTCGCGGAGGAACCAGCGGAGGAAGTCGGCGGTGGCGGAGAGGGGGATCTCGACGTCCTGGACGACCCGCTCGCGCGGGGGCCGGCCCTTGCGCGCCTCGAGCCGGTCGGCGACGTCGAAGCGCCGGTCGAGGGCGATGAGCTTCCAGTACACGCTCGAGCGCAGCCAGCGCCGCGGCCAGACCCGGCGCACGAGCGGGTTCTGCGCGCCGAACGCCCGGCTGCACCAGAACCAGTCGGTGTCCCAGCGCCACAGGTAGTCGAGGGTGCTCAGGGTGTCGCGGGTCGGGCGCGGACCGTCGTGCTGGATCGACCGGTAGAAGATGCCCTGCCCGGTGTAGTCGCTCGTCGGCCCGGACTCGTCGGAGCGACGGCCCAGGACGAGGTAGGACTCGTCGGCGGTGAAGACGACGCCATCGAGGTAGTCGACCGGCTCCCCCTCGTGCTCGCCGGTGTCCATGATGCCGCCGACCGCTGCGACGAGGGCGTCGAGGTCGTGGAAGCGGACGTGCCGCAGGCTCACCGTCCTCCCCACCGGCTCGAGCTCGATCCGCAGCCGGGTGGCGTAGCCGAGCGTGCCGTAGGAGTTCGGGAACCCCCGGAAGAGGTCGGGATGGCGGTCGGTGGGGTCGCAGGTGACCACCTCGCCGCTGCCGGTCAGGACGTCCATCTCGAGGACCGACTCGTGCGGCAGGCCGTTGCGCCATGACGCCGACTCGATGCCCAGCCCCGTGACCGCCCCGCCGAGCGTGATGGTGCGCAGCTGCGGCACGACGAGAGGCGTGAGCCCGTGCGGCAGCGTGGCGTCCACGAGGTCCTCGTAGGTGCACATCCCCTGGACGTCGGCGGTCCGCTCCGCGGGGTCGACGGAGACGACGCCGGTGAGGCCGCTCGTGTCGAGTCCCGGTGCGTCCGTGGGCGTCCGGCCACGGAACAGGTTGCTCGTCCGTTTGGCCAGCCGCACCGGGGAGCCCGGCGGGATGGCGCGGTAGCTGTCGAGGAGCCGCTGCACGCCGGCGTCGTGCAGGCGCCCGGCCAGGGCCGTCACGCGCCCTCCTCCACGGTCTCGACGGCGTCGCCGACGTGGACCGTGCCGGGCTGGCCGACGGCGGCGTAGAGACCGGAGCACGCGTTGCCGGTGCTCTCGACGGCGAGGAGCACCCCGCCCACGCGCACGACCCGCCCCGCGAGGGACTCGACCTGCGCGGTGGGCACGTCGAGGACGAGGTTGGCGCGGGTGTGCGGCGAGTCGTGGCCGACGACCGACACCGCCGCCTTCTTCGGCCGGTCGCCGACGAGGCCGTCGACCCGCACCTCGGCGGTGTCGTGGGTGACGCCGTCGTGGCCCCGCTCCGGGAAGGTGTGGATGCTCCGCACCGAGATGGTCATGAGGTCTATCAATACACCTGCCGGCCGACACGGTGGACCATCGGTCCCCCGCGTCCCGGCTCCGGGCATCCCCGGCCGGGGTCTGGCGCCCGGCCCCGTGCACGGGCCACCATGACGGCCATGGACGACCCCTTCCGCAACCTCGAGGCCAGGACCGGCCGCCCCATGCACGAGTGGGTCGAGCTCGTGTCCCACAGCGGTCTCCAGAAGCACGGCGAGATCGTGGCCTGGCTCAAGGAGGAGCACGGTGTGAGCCACGGCTTCGCGAACGGCATCGCGCTGGCCGTCCGGTCCGGGGACGCACCGCCCACCGGCGACGCTCTGGTCGACACCCAGTACGCCGGCGCCAAGGCTGCGCTGCGCCCGGTGCTCGACCGGCTCCTCGACCTCGCCCGCGAGCTCGGCGACGACGTCGAGGTGGCGCCGAAGAAGACAGCGGTCTCGCTGCGTCGCTCGACGCAGTTCGCGGTCGTCGAGGCGCCCAGCGCGGCACGGGTCCGACTGGGGCTCCAGCTGCGCGACCACCCGACCACCGACCGGCTCCGGGCAGCGCGCGGGATGTGCTCGCACACCGTCGACGTGCGCTCCGTCGACGAGGTCGACGACGAGCTCGCCGGCTGGCTGCGCACGGCCTACGAGCGCAACTGACACACCACGAAGCCCCCGGTCGCTGACGCTCCCGGGGGCCTTCCGTGGATGTGAAGGGACTCGAACCCCTGACCTCTCGCGTGTGAAGCGAACGCTCTAACCAACTGAGCTACACATCCGTGCCGCGGCCTGCCGAGGATACCCGCCGGCCCGAGCGGGCGGAAATCGGGGTGGGACCCGCGGGGCGGGCGCCGCGTCAGAGCCCGGCGGTGTCCTGCAGCCACCCCTCGAGGGCGTCCGGGAGGAAGCCCGGGACGCCGGTGAGCCGCAGCGTCACCCAGAGCACGCCGGCGACGAACAGGAACGTCCCGACCCCGACGAGCGCCTTGACCACGTGCGACTGCGCCCTGACCCACTCCTCCCAGCGCCGGACCTGCCTCTTGACCCACTCGAGCAGGTCGGACGCGGGCTCGATCTCCGAGGCCCACACGGCGAGCCCGATGATGACGATGAGCCAGCCCGGCCCGGGCAGCGGGACGAGCGCGAGGCCGCCGAGCACCAGCACGAGACCCAGGACCGCGACGACCGAGCGCAGGACCGGGCGGGTCGTGGGGTTGGCCCGCAGCCGGCGGCGCCACTCCCACTCGTCGTGGTCGTCGGCCGTGCGGAAGAAGGGCCGCCGGGTCTCGGCGTCGGTCACGGGTCCACCGTCCGCGTCGAGTGCGCCGCCCAGACGCCCATGACCCGCCGGGTCACCGGCCCGGGGTCCGGCAGCCCGCGCCCGTCGACGGCCGAGACCGGGAGGACGTCCTTGATCGACGAGGTGAGGAACACCTCGTCGGCCTCCTCGAGGACGCCCACCGGCATCGCCTCCTCGACGACCTCGACGCCGTCGGCCCGGCACCACTCGAGGACGAGGCCACGCGAGATGCCGGCGAGGCACCCGCTCTCCAGGGGCGGCGTACGCACCACCCCGCCGGTGACGACGAAGACGTTGCTGCCGGTCGCCTCGCACAGCTCGCCCCGGGTGTTGGCGAACAGCGCCTCGACCGCCCCCTGCTCCTGGGCGCGCGCCAGCGCGACGACGTTCTCCGCGTACGACGTCGTCTTGAGACCGGCGGTCGCGGAGCGCTCGTTGCGCACCCAGGGCACGGTGACGACCGCCCCCGAGGCCGGCGGCCGGGCGTGCGCGACCGCGGTGACGATGTACGTGAGCCCGGAGTCGAGGCGGTCCGAGCCGAGCGGCCCGCGCCCCCCGGTGACCGTCCACCGCAGCCGGCCGAAGTCGATCGGGTCACCGTCGAGCACCGCCGCGATGCCCTCGCGGATGCGGTCGTGGTCGGCCCTCGGGAGGCCGAGGCCGTCGGTCGAGCGGTCCATCCGGGCCAGGTGCCGGCTCACGGCGAACGGCGCTCCCCCCTCGACCTTCGCCGTCTCGAAGGCGCCGTCGCCGACCGTGACGCCGTGGTCGACGGCGCTCACCGCCGGGCGGTCGGCCGGGACGCGGGCACCGTCGACCCAGACGCGGATGTCCGTCATGGGTCACAGCCTCCCAGACGCGCCGACCCGACCCGTCGCAAGGGCGACGAGGCGCGCCGCCTTGAGCTCGGTCTCGTCCCACTCGTGCGCGGCCGAGCTGCCCCACGTGATGCCGGCGCCCGTGCCGAAGCGCAGCACCCGCCGGCCGTCGTCGCGCCGGGCCGCCCAGAACGTGCGGATGCCGACGGCCAGCACGGCCTCGTCCCGGTCGGCGTCGACCCAGCCGACCGCACCGCAGTACGGGCCGCGCGGCACCGGCTCGAGGTCGGCGATGGCCTGCAGGGCGGTGTGCTTCGGTGCGCCGCTCACCGACCCCGGGGGAAAGGTGGCGGCGAGGACGTCGCGCCACGTCGTCCCGGGGCGCATCCGCCCGGCGACGTCGGAGGTGAGGTGGACCAGGCCGGGGTGCTCCTCGACCCGGCAGAGGGCCTCGACGTCGACGCTGCCCGGGAGGCAGACGTGCCCGAGGTCGTTGCGGACGAGGTCGACGATCATGACGTTCTCGGACCAGTCCTTGGGCAGCAGGGTGTCCCGGTTCGTCGCGGTCCCCTTGATCGGTCCGGACAGCAGCCAGTCGCCGCGTCGTTCGAGGTAGAGCTCGGGTGAGGCGCAGGCCACCTCGAGCCCCGCCTCGGGCAGGTCGAGGGTCGCGGCGAAGGGTGCCGGGTTGCCCCTGGCGAGGACCTCTCCGAGCCCCAGCAGCGACGCGTCCTCGGGCAGGTCGTGCTCGAGGACGCGGCAGAGGTTGACCTGGTAGACCGTGCCGGCCGCGATCCGCTCGCGGACCTCCTCCACACCGGCGACGTAGGCGCCGCGCTCGAGGCTGCTCGACCACGGACCGTCGAGCCTCGGCCAGCCGTCGCCCGGGTCGCTCGGCGGCGGGCGCCGGCGCACCTCACGCATCCGGACCGCCGTGAGCCCACCCTCGAAGGTGACGACGACGACCCAGAAGCCACCGGTCAGCGCCTCGGGGTCGTGGGCCACGGCCTCGACGCCGTGCGCCTCGAGGTTCCCGAACCGAGCGACCGCCACGCCGAGCATCGTAGGACCGACGCGCACGAGGCCCGGGCCCCGCGCGGCGTGCTGCGGGGACCGGGCCTCGAGGCGCGCGGGTCAGGCGGTGACGGTGGCCTCGGCCTCGAGGGCGGCGGCGACCCGGCGGTGGGCCTGCCAGATCTCCTCGGGCAGGTTCGGGAACTGCTTGAGGTGCTCCTCGCGGTGCCCGATCTCCTCGCGCCAGCGCTCGACGTCGACGGTGAGGATGGTCTCGAGGTCGCCCTCGTCGAGGTCGAGCCCGGACAGGTCGAGCTCCTCCTCGCGCGGGAGGATGCCGACGGCGGTGCGCCGGCCCGTGACCTCGCCCTTCTTCAGCTGGATGAGCCAGAGCAGCGCACGCAGGTTCTCGCGGTAGCCCGGCCAGAGGAAGTGACCGTCCTCGGCGTCGCGCTGGAACCAGTTGACGTGGGCGAAGATCGGCTGGTCCTTCGCGGCGCCGACGATCTTGAGCCAGTGCGCGGCGTACGCGCCCTCGGGGTAGGACATGAAGGGCCGCATCGACATCGGGTCGTAGCGCAGCTTGCCGTCGACGCCCTCGGCCGCGAAGGTCGCCTCGGCGCCGAGGGTCAGCCCGTCGTAGACGCCCTCGGCGAGGTCGGTGATGGCCCGCACCAGCGGCTCGCGGTCGCGGGTGCGGCCACCGAAGATGATCGCGTCGATCTTGACGCCCTTCGGGTCCTCGAAGTCGGGCGCGACGTTCGGGACGTTGGCCAGGGTCGTCGTGAACCGGCTGTTCGGGTGCGCCCACGGGTCGCCGGCCTCGTCGGGATTGCGCTCGGCGATCAGCTCGCCCTTCCAGTCCCGCCAGCCGGTGGCGTCCTGCGGGTGGTGCGGGGTCTTGCCCTCCCACCACACCTCGTGGGTGTCCTCGTTGTAGGCGACGTTGGTGAACAGTGCCTGCGTCCCCGGCGCGATGGAGTCCAGGGCGGTCGGGTTGGTCTTCTCGTTGGTGTCCTTGGCGACGCCGAAGACGCCGTTCTCCGGGTTGAGCCCGTACAGGTTGCCGTCCTCGCCGACCCACAGCCACGCGATGTCGTCGCCGTAGAAGGAGACGTGGTAGCGGTCGCCGAGGGCGTCGGGGGCGAGCGTCATCGCGAGGTTGGTCTTGCCGGACGCGCTCGGGAAGCCGCCGCAGACGTGGTGGGTCTCGCCGGTCTCCTTGTCGGTGATGCCGAGGAGCATGAACTGCTCGCCGAGGAACTCCCCCGAGGCCCAGCCGTCGTAGGCGGCCTGGCGCAGGCCGTGCGCGATCTTGCCGAGCAGGGCGTTGCCGCCGTAGCTGGAGCCGAAGTGCAGGATGGTCCGCTCGTCGGCGACCGTCACGAAGTAGCGCTTGTCGTCCGGGGTGCCCTGGCCGAGGTTCGGCAGGTCGCCGGTGACGTGCACCGCGCGCACGAACATGTCCTGGTCGGCGAGCTCGTTGATGTGGTTCACCCCGACCCGCGCCATCCGGATCATGTGGAGGCACACGGTGCGGTTGTCGGTGATCTCGACACCCGCGGCGAACCGCTCGAGGGGGCTGCCGGGCGGGGCCATGAGGTAGGGGATGACGTACATCGTCTTGCCCGCCATGGCGCCCTTCATGTGGCCCTCGACCACCGGGCGGATCTCGTCGCTGTGCCGCCAGTTGTTGTAGACGCCCTCGTCCTCCGGGCGGCTCGTCGCGACGATCGTGCGCTCCTCCGAGCGCGCGGTGTCCTTGGCATAGCTGCGCGAGTAGTACAGGCCCTCGCCGGCCGGCTGGATCTCCCCCGCGTCGAGGGACTCCCGGATGAGGCGGGCGTCGTCGGACGCGGACACCACCTCGATGCGCTCGGCGCCCAGGAAGTCCGCCCAGTACCGGACGTACTCCCGCACGCTGCTGTTGGTCAGCCCCGCATCATCCAGGGACTTCTCCAGGTCGGCCACAATGCTCACCCTTTTCGGTCGTCACGCAGGTCAACCCGAGGGCGGGCGCACGGCCCCGTGCGTCCCGCCCTGCGAGACAGCCATTGCACCGTACGCGCGGCCGGGGGGTCCACGGTGGAAGCGCTTCGACCCGGGAGACCTTCGTCACCCTGCGGCGCGAACGGAGAGACTTGTCACAGCTACTCACCGGTTACGTGTGATGTAAACGATTTTGCCTGTGGGACAACGTTGTCAGCCCGTCCGCCGCCGCGTTGGCCACGACCGGACCGTCAGGAGCCTCGTGGTCCGGGATCGTCCGCGTCGGGGTGGATGCTCCGCGTCTGTCCCCTGGTGTAGCGGCGGGGGACCCACTCCCGCGGGTAGACCCTGGGCAGGATCTTCGCCACCGCGAGGGCCACGTAGATGACCGTGTTGATGGCCACGAAGACGCTCAGGACGCTGAACCACGTGCTGAAGATCGTGCTCTCGGGGAACAGGATCCCCGCGCTCATCCCTGACCACCACCCTTGACGACGACCTTGCCGTCGGCGGAACGGGAGATGTGCGACCACTGGGCCTGTCGGCCCAGGAGGATGTCGAACACACCCTTGAGGAACACGACGTTGAGGAACGTGGCGTAGGCGAGCTCGGGAAGGAGGGTCGCGGCGAGGACCCTCGCGGCCCACCCCCCGCGCCAGGCGCTCACGACCCGCTCGAGCATGAACACGGCGCCGATGCCCAGCCAGAACGGGAACCAGACCCACCGGTCGAGGGACATCGCCATGGTGAAGACGGCGGCGTAGTAGCTGAGGAGCGCGACAGCGCCGTAGCCGATGCCGAACTGCTGCACCCAGTACCGCCATGTCTGCGGGGTGATGCCGTAGGCCCCGAGGTTCTCCAGCGCCCCGCGCTGCCACCGCAGCCTCTGGTGCCAGATGGCGCGCCAGGTGGGCATCACCTCGGTGACCACGGTGCACTGCGCGGGAGAGGTCATCAACGCGCCGAGCGACTTCAGGGCGAGGGTCAGCTCGTTGTCCTCCGTGAGCGCGACCGTGTCGTACACGTCGCCGGGGACGCCCGGGAGCAGCCTCCCCCGTTGGGCGGCGACCTCGGCCAGCGCCCGCGACCGGAAGATCGACGCCGTTCCGGTGAGCACGAAGAGCCGGCCCCGACGGCGTCGGATGTCCCTGTCGTAGCGGATGTACTCGTTGCGCTGGAACTGCCCGAGGACGCCGTGCCCCGGTTCGCCGGTGAACAGGCCGCCGATGGCCATGAGCGCCCGGTCGTCGGTCATCCGGCTCTCGGCCGTCGCGAGGTACTCGCGCCCGATGACGGTGTCGGCATCCATGACCATCACCGTGTCGTTCTCGCCCAGCTCCGGCAGCAGCACGGCCAGCGCCTGGTTGAGTCCGCCGGCCTTCTTGTGGGTGTTGTCGACGGTGCGGAACACCTCGACGCCGGCGGCCCGGGCGAGCTCCTCGGTCCGGTCGGTGCAGTTGTCGGCGACGACGACGACCCGGTCCGGAGGTCTCGTCTGCTCCTGCAGCGAGGCGAGCGTCGCGGCGATCCGGTCCTCCTCGTCGTGCGCCGGGATGAGGACGGTCACCGTGACCGGCCCGTGGTGGACGCCGGCGGTGCGCGCCATGACCGGCTTCGCCGCGAGTGGCGTCCCGCCCGCGTCGTCGGAGCGCCGGTACCGGGTGGCGATCCGGCTCTCCACCAGCGCCACGCCGGCGGCGAGGAGGAGGGCAATGGCCACGGCCGCGACGAGCAGCTGCGTCGAGGGTGCCTGGGTGTCGTACAGGACCTGCCAGACCCCGAAGAGCACGCCCTCGGCGGGTGGGGTCCTCGTCGCGGGGCCGGTCAGGGTCAGGGCGAACCAGAGCATGCCGCCGGCCGCCGCGGCCATGAGGACCACGAAGATCCCCGTGCCTCGCTGCAGTCGGTGTCGCGAACCGCTCACCGGTCCTCACTCCCGGCCAGTGCGTCCCCGAGGGTCCCGACGACCCCCGTCGCCGCACCGATGACCAGCACCTCACGTCGGCTCCGTGCGAGGAGCGTGGCCGCGGCATGGGCGAGGCCGAAGGACAGGAACCGCACGAGCATGCAGGGAACCCTCGTGAGCAGGGGATGAGGCGGTTCGATCATCCACCACGGTCGGCGGATCCGCAGGTCGGGGCCGTCGTCCCGGTCACGCGCCGGGACGCCGGAGGCGCCACCCCGGGGCGCCGACGGCCGGGACCTTTGCCCCTTCCGGCCGCGGCCCGCCCGGCGGGATCGTGGGGGCGAGGGGTGAGGAGGACCGCCATGGACGCACCGAAGGCCCCGAGCAGGAACCCCGTCGTCGTCGGTGTCGACGTCGACGCGCCGTGTGAGGCGGTGCTCGCGGCGGCCGCCGAGGTGTCGATGGGCACCGACCGCGGGGTGCACCTCGTCAACGCGGCCGACGTCGGCATCGTCCCGTGGACCACCGACCGACTGGCACGCCAGGACACGCGGCTGGCCGCCGTCCGTCGTGACCTCGAGTCCCTCGGCGCGCGGCGGGTCACCGCCGAGACGGTCCTCGACCGGCCGGCGCGCGCGCTCGTCGCGGCGAGCACGACCGCCGAGCTCGTCGTCGTCGGCTCGGGCCACCTGGGCCGCGGTGCGGCGACCGTCGTCGGGGGGACCATGCACCAGGTCGTGGCGCACGCGGCCTGCCCGGTGCTCGTCGTGCCACCGCAGCCCGCCTCACGGGGCACCGGGCCGATCGTCCTCGGCGTCGACCCGGACCCGCACTGCGCCCCGGCCGTGGCCGCCGCCTTCGCCGAGGCCTCCCGTCGGCGCGCGCCCCTCGTGGCCGTGCACGTGTGCACCTGGCACGAGGAGGACCCGCTGACGGCCGGCCCGGAGTGGGACGTCGACGCCGAGCAGGTCAGGGAGGAGCACCGCGTCGCCCTCGCGGAGATGTTGGCCGGCTACCGCGAGGAGCACCCCGAGGTCGAGGTCCGCGAGGTCGTCGAGCGGGGTCGCCCCGCGGAGGTGCTCCGCCGTGAGGCGCGGATCGCCAGGCTGGTGGTCGTCGGCACGCGGGGCCGTGGCGGTTTCGTCGGGCTGCTGCTCGGGTCGACGAGTGCCGGCCTGACCCACCACCCGCCGTGCCCGGTCCTCGTCGTCCCCTCACGAGCGACCTGAGCCCGGCCCCGAGCCGGGCAGCGGGACGGACCACACCAGCTCCGTCCCACGCCCCGGCGCCGAGGTGCACGTCGAGCTCCCGCCGAGCGACGTCGCGCGCGCGCTCATGGTCTCCAGCCCCGAGCCGCCGGGCGCCGTCACCGCGAACCCCCGGCCGTCGTCGGCCACGACGAGGGTCAGCCGGTCGGCAGCGACCCGGAGGGTGACGGTGGTGCTGCGGGCGAGGGCGTGCCGCGCGACGTTGGACAGGGCCTCCCGGAGCACCGGCAGCACCTGCCGGCGAACCTCCACGGGCAGTCCCTCCAGGTCCCCCTCGGTCGCGAGCAGGGGCTGGTGACCGAGGACGCGCCCCGCCTCGGCGACCGTGTGCGCGACCCCGCGCGTGAAGGACGTCGCGTCGTCCTCGGGACGCGCCTCGAAGACGATGAGCCGCAGGTCCCGCACCACCGCCTCGAGCCGCTCGAGCAGCTCGTCGCGAGCGATGCCCGGCCGGGCCGGGTCCGGGACGTCGTCGCTCGGGCGCGCCGCCATCATCCCGAGGGCGATGACGTCCTGGAGGACGGTGTCGTGCAGGTCCCGCGAGATGCGCTGGCGTTCCTCGAGGAGGGCGAGTCGCTCGTGGTGGATCCGGTTCTGCCCGAGGGTCAGCACCATCGTCATGTCGCGGGACAGGTCGACCAGGAGGTCCTCGTCCGGGGGCTCGAAGGGGGCCCGACCCGCGGCGCGGAACGTCGTGAGCAGTCCGGTGAGGCCGAACGCATCGTGGAAGGGGACGACGAGCCCGGGGCCCACACGCCGCCGCAGCGCGGGGGGCATGGTCGGCGGAGGGTGGGCCAGCCGACGGGGCACCCCGGCCCGCACCCACTCGCGGAGCGTGTCGGCGTCGAGCCGCACCCGGCCCCGGAGGTGCATCGTCGCCGCCGGGCCGACCGCCGCCAGCGTCGTGAACCGGTGCGCTCGGGGGTCGTGCACGACGAGGCTGGCATTCTCGGAGTCGAGGAGCTGCGCGACGCCCGCGACGAGGGCCGAGTGCAGGTCGGCGAGGGATGTGCCCGAGAGGGCGAGGCCCATGAGGTCGGTCACCAGCTCGGCGAGCTCGACCCGCTGCCCGCTGCGCCGCTCGGCCGTCAGCCGGGGCCGGGCGTCGCGCTCCACGACGAGGAACTTCCGCTCACCGGTCTCGGTGACCACGAGGCGCCCCCAGGAGTCGCACGGGATGTCGGTGCCGTCGGCGGCCCGCCGGACCACCTCGAGCGCGTGCACGTGGCCCGGTCCCTCGCGCTCGTGCTCGGCGAGCACGGAACGCGCCCGTGCACGGCTCGCCGACGGCGAGATGTCGTAGAGGCTCACAGCGCACAGCTGCTCACGCGTGCGACCGAGCAGCTGGCTCGCTCCGCTGCTGGCGTACTCGATCCGTCCGCTCGAGGCGTCGACGACGAACACCGACTCGGACACCATGTCGAGCATCTGGAGCAGCCGGCGTCGCGCGCGGTCCTCCGCACGCTGCCGCGTGGTGTCCCGCAGACTGGCGAGGACGAGCCGGTGGCCCTCGGCCTCGACCGACGAGAGGGCGATCTCGACGGGCACCTCGGCACCGTCCGCACGCCGCAGTGCCGCGTCGCCACCCTCCGCCATGACCCGCACCCTGGGCGCGTTCCGGAAGGCCCGCTCCCAGGTCCGGTGGCGGTCGCGGACCGACGGCGGCACGAGCAGCTCGAAGGACTCCCCGAGGAGCTGCGCCCGGGAGTAGCCCGAGATCTCCTCGAGCCGGTGGTTGAGGTAGGCCACCGACCCGTCCTCGGCGACCAGGAGCGTGGCATCGGGAGCTCTCTCGAGGATCTCCCGCACCAGCGGGTCCTCGAGGGCGGTCGGGTCCTCGACCGTCGCCCGCGGCACCCGCGCCGGGGCGGCCACGGGGGTGAGGGTCACGACGCAGCCGACCGAGTGCCCGGCGTCGTCGGGACGTGGCGAGAGGACGAGGTCGAACCAGCGCCCGCTCGCGGGTCCGTCACACGGGATGGTGAACGTCACCGGGGCGCTGCGCTCGCCGGCACACAGACCGCGCAGCACGGCGGCCACCTGCCCCGACACCCCGTCCCCGGCGACCTCGCACGCCGCGAGGTAGGACGCGCCGGGTCCGCACGCCGCGGAGCTGCCGCCGTTGGCCTCCCTGAAGCGCTCCCATGCGTCGTTGACCGCCACGACGACGCCGTCGCGGTCGAGCACCGCCAGCTCGACGCCCGCGGGCTCGATGGGTCCCGGCCCGGACCACCGGTGCCGGGTCGCCGGGTGGGGGGATGCCACGGCAACGGTCGTCGCGACCGCGGTCGTCCGGCGCCAGTGCCGAAGGTCCCGCCACGGGACCGTCCGGTTGGCCGACGTCGCACCCGGGTACCGGTCCCCCCATGGACGGTGTTCGCTCGCGGCTCGTGGACTCGACGGCGCCCGCGGACCCCGCGGGCGTCGTCCTCGTCCTCCACGGCGGCGGCGCGCGACCCGGGTCCGTCGACGTCAGCCCGGCCCAGCTGTCGGTGCTCCGGATGGTGCCCGTCGCCGCGCGCCTCGCCCGCGCCGGACGGGGACGGCTCGCCGTCCTGCGGCTGCTCAACTCGACCCGTGGCTGGGGGACGCGCCCCTCCCCCGTCGACGACGCGCGCTGGGCGCTCGGGCAGGTCCGGGAGCGCTTCGGCGCCGACCGGCCGGTGGCCCTCGTGGGCCACAGCCTCGGCGGACGGGCCGCGCTCCTC
>JACXUW010000309.1 GCA_014763705.1 Micrococcales bacterium
GCACGCGGCCGGAGAGGCGTCCCATGCCGCTCGGACGCCCGCTACCCGACGAGGGTTCCGGACCCGCCGGTGCCCGCCGCACCCGACCGCTCGGGGATCCCGCTCTCGTCGGTGTGCGCGGTGACCCACGCGTCGACCTCGCCCCAGCGGGCGTCCAGCCAGGTCGCGAACGCCACCGGGTCGTCGGGCACGTCGGCCGACCGGTAGGTCCAGGTCCGCACGAGGAAGGGCCGGTCGCGGAACGGCATCGCCTCCCAGATCAGCCGGGCGTCGGAGAGCTGTCCGTAGCCGGCGTGCGCCACCACCATGACGTCGGCGTCCGGGCGCGCCGAGCGAGCCGCCCACGCCCCCCGCGTCTTCGGCGGCAGCACGTTGACCAGCTCCTCGGCCCGGGCCGCCCGTCGGTGCTCGCCCGTCCGGCGCAGCCGCTCGATGAGCCGCGCCCGCCGCGTCGGTGTCCAGTTCTGGCCCTCGGGGAAGAGGAGGAGCACGTCCCCGCTGCCCAGGCTGGACGCCATCCCGCGCACCCCGGCCAGCCGGTCCTCGCCGGCCGACGGGACGAAGAACGAGTCGAGCCGGGTGAGGATGGTGTCGATCCCCGGGTCCCAGCGCAGCGCCTCGGCGAGGACGATGCGCGGCAGCCGGCCGGCCGTGCGGGCCAGCAGCCACGCGACGGCCAGCGAGTCGAACGGGCCGGCGTGCCGGGCGAAGGCGATGAGCGGCCGGCCCTCGGTGCCGAAGTGCATCCGGTCGGTGAGCCGCACCTCGAGCCCGAACCAGCGGCGCGTGTAGAACATCAGCGAGTCGAGCGCGTCGGCGAGCAGCCCCTCGTGGTCCTCGCGCCACGCCGGGGCGTGCTGGTCGCGCGGCTCGGCACCGAGCACCCAGCACCGGACGAGCATCCGGATGTCGACCCACATGAGCAGCACGGCGAGGCACGCCGAGCGGAAGAGCCGGGCCCGCCGGTCGACCAACGCGGCGAACGCCCCCAGCACGACGACCGGGACCATGAGCCCGGTGACGACCACGCCGACGAGCGGCCACAGCGGAGCGAGGACACGACGCACCGCCGGGGGAGGCGGGGGGATGCCACGTGCGCCCATGCCGGTGAGCCTAGAGCCCGGCGAGGTACTGGGCCGAGGCCTCGTAGGCCTGGTCCTCCCGCTCGCGCATCCGGGACGCCCGCGCGGCGCGGATGGGGACGTTCGGCGTCGTCGAAGCGCCGCTCGGCAGCACGTGCGTCTCGACCCCGCCGGGCACCGACGCCATCTCGTGGACGAACCGGTGCCGTCGGGCGATCTCGAACGCGACCATCCCCACCTCCCAGGGCAACCGCGGTGGGGCCAGGGGCTGTTCGACCCGGCCGACCTGGAGGACGAACACCCGCGTCGCCCCGAGCTCGAGCGCCCGACCGACCGGGATGGAGTGGACGAGCCCCCCGTCGAAGTGCCAGTGACCGCCGATCTCGACCGGCGGGAAGAGCCCCGGCACCGAGCACGACGCGATGACCGGCGCGGCGAGCTCGCCCGAGGAGAACCACGCCGACGACGCGTCGTCGATCCGCGCCGCGACGCACTGGAACGGCACGACCAGCTCCTCGAACGTCGTCACCGGCAGGTAGGTGTCGAGGACGTGCCGGAGCGGCGCGTTCGAGAGCAGGTGAGTCCGCGAACGGGCGACGCGGGCCGCCTGGCGGACGGGGCTCTCGGTGAACACGCCGTCGCGGACCACCGCCTCCCACACCTCGGCGAGCCGGGCGGCGCCGGCGGGGGAGGGGTCCGCGGCGACGAACGCCCCGTTGAGCGCACCGATGCTCGTGCCGACGACGACGTCCGGGACGATGCCGGCCTCGGCGAGCGCCCGGACCATCCCGACCTGCGTCGCGCCGAGGACACCGCCGCCCCCGAGGACGAACGCGGTCTGCTCCTCGCGACGCGGCATGAGCCCATGATGCCGCCCGGTAGCCTGCGAGCATGAGCGGCGCGGCGATCTTCGACCTCGACCGCACCCTCCTCCAGGGCGGCACGGGTCCGCTCCTGTCCCGCGCGATGTACGACCTCGGGGTCGTCAGCCGGCGGCTGCCCGGCGAGGGACTGCTCTACAAGGCGTTCGACCTCATCGGGGAGACCCTGCCGAGCATCGCCCTCGCCCGCCAGGCCACCCTCGTCGCCCGCGGCCGGACCGGCGACGCGTTCGACGCCGCCGCCGCCGCGGCCGCCGACACCATCGCCGCGGTGATCCACCCGTTCGCGCTCGCCCTCATCGAGCAGCACCGGGCCGCCGGCCGGCCCGTCGTCCTCGCGACGACGACCCCCGAGCACCTCGTCCGCCCGCTCGCCGAGCGGCTCGGGGTCGACCACGTCGTCGCCACCCGCTATGCGCTGACCGACGACGGCCGGTTCAGCGGCGACCTCGACGGCCCGTTCGTCTGGTCGCGCGGCAAGCTGGCCGCGGTCCGGGCCTGGGCCGAGCGCGAGGGCGTCGACCTCGCCGAGTCCTTCGCCTACTCCGACTCCATCTACGACCTGCCGCTGCTCTCGGCGGTCGGCAGCCCCGCCGCGGTCAACCCGGACCCGCGGCTCACGCTCTACGCGCTCGCCCGGGGGTGGCCCATCGTGCACTTCGACGTCTCGCCCGGCGTGGTGAAGATCCCGGTCCTCGGGGTCGAGCTCCAGCGCCTGCTCTTCCTCGCCAGCCCACCGGCCCTCACCCCCTACGCCCGTTTCGACGTCGCGGGGACGGAGAACATCCCGCGTACCGGCCCGGCCATCCTCGTCGGCAACCACCGCAGCTACTTCGACATCCCGGCGATGATCCAGATGATGCGCCGGACCGGCCGCACCGGCCGCATCCTCGCGAAGAAAGAGCTCTTCGACGTGCCGGTCGTCGGGGCGCTGGCCAGCGCCCTCGGCGGCATCCCGGTCGACCGCGCCGGCGGTGGCCAGGAGTCCTTCGAGACCGCCGCGGTGGCTCTCGAGGCCGGCGAGCTGGTCTGCCTCCTCCCGCAGGGCACGATCCCGCGGGGGGCGCGGTTCTACGACCCGGTCCTCAAGGGGCGTACCGGCGCCGCCCGGCTCGCCGCGGCGACCGGGGCCCCGGTCATCCCGTTCGGGGTGTGGGGCAGCGAGAAGGTGTGGCCGCGCAGCTCGGCCCTGCCGCGGATGCTCTCGCTCACCGACCCGCCGACCGTCCGCGTGCGGGTCGGGCCGCCGGTGGAGGTCCTCGGCCGCTCGGCCGCGGCGGACACGCGACGGATCATGGAGGCCATCGTCGACTGCCTGCCGCCCGAGGCCCGCGAGGAGCGGACCCCCACGGCCGAGGAGGTCGCGCTCGCGACGCCTCGCGGTCGCTCCCGCGGGTGACGCCGTCCCCCGCGTCCCGGGTGTGCGTGCGCCGGCGTTCCGCAGGGCGGATCGGGATTTGACGTCCGGGCACCATTAGGGTTACCTAACTCAGGTAAGCCTCACCTGTGCCTGGATGGAGTTCGGATGTTCGTCAGCAACGCCCTCATCGGGCTGCGTGAGGGGCTCGAAGCCGCCCTCGTCGTCGTCATCCTCCTCGCCTTCCTCGTGAAGACGCAGCGCACCTGGGGCATCCGCTGGGTCTGGGCCGGGGTCGCGACCGCCGTCGCCCTTTCCGTCGGGCTCGGCGCCCTGCTGACCTTCGGCACCCGCCAGCTCTCGTTCGAGGCCCAGGAGGCGGTGGGTGGCACGGCGAGCATCGTCGCGGTCGGTTTCGTCACCGTGATGGTCTTCTGGATGAAGTCGGCCGCGCGGAGCATCTCCGGCGAGCTCAAGGGACGGCTCGACCGCGCCCTCGACCTCGGCCCGCTGGCCGTGGCGCTCGTCGGCTTCCTCGGGGTCGGTCGTGAGGGCCTCGAGACCGCGATCTTCTTCTACGCGACCGCGCAGGCCGCCGGCTCCGGCAACAACGTGCCTCTCCTCGGCTGGGCCGTGGGCCTCGCCGGCGCCGTCGTCCTCGGCTGGCTGATGTACAAGGGCGCCCTGAAGATCAACCTCTCGAAGTTCTTCCGCTACACCGGGATCGCGCTCGTCGTCGTCGCCGGAGGCATCCTCGCCTACGGCATCCACGACCTCCAGGAGGCGGCGATCCTGCCCGGGCTCAACACCCTCGCCTTCGACCTCTCCGGCAGCATCGACTCCAACACCTGGTACGCCGCGCTGCTCAAGGGCATCTTCAACTTCACGCCGCAGACCACCGTGCTCCAGGCCGTCGCGTGGGTGCTCTACGTCGGCACCGTCATGTACTTCTTCCTCCGGCCCACCCGCGGCACGACCGCGGCCGCCC
>JACXUW010000310.1 GCA_014763705.1 Micrococcales bacterium
CGTCAGAGGCCCGGCACCACCTCCTCGGTCCCGGCCGAGTAGGCCGAGTAGGCCGGCATGACCTGCTCGAGGTACTCGCTCCAGCGGCCGGTGTCCCAGACCTCGAGGCGGGAGCCGTTGCCGATGACCGTGCAGTCCTTGTCGAGCCCGGCGTAGGCGCGCAGCGCGGCGGGCACGGTGACCCGGCCCTGCTTGTCGGGGGTGTCGGGGTGTGCGCTGGCGCGGAAGACGCGGATGAAGTCGCGCACCCCCTTCGTCGAGCCCGAGACCGACTGCATCTCCTGGGAGATCCGGTGGAACTCCGAGGTGGGGAAGACGTAGAGGCAGCCCTCCTGGCCGCGGGTCACGACGAGCCCGTCGGCGAGGGCGCCGCGGAAGCGGGCCGGGAGGAAGAGCCGGCCCTTCTCGTCGAGGCGAGGCGTGTGGGTGCCGAGGAACTCGTCCACGTGCGCCACCTCTCCTCGACCCGCGGAGGCTCCCTCCACCTCCGACTTCCCCCACTTTACTCCACCTGTGTCCCCCAGCGTCCACGTTTTGACCCAATTAGCTCGAAAGTCTTCACAAGAGTCCAGGTCAGAACGGTGGAGGGAAGTGGGGGAAGATCCCCACACATGACCCCCGAGGGGCCGCGAACGCGCCACGAGGCCGCTCCAGGACCGGGCCGCCGGCTCCCGCGGACACGTCGGGGCGGGCGCCGGTGTCACCGGTGGAGCGTGGTGGGGCGCGGGGTGGAGGGTGGTGGAGGAGCCACCCGGGACGGGGGCGAGGTTGCCCCGGCCGAAGGCCTCCCCCCGGACGTCGCCGTGTAGCACCATGAGGGGCACGACCTGCAGCCTCCGGGCGTTGGGGTGGAGAACAGAGCCGACGAAGGGACCCCCGTGAGCGACCTCGAGCACGATCCCCGCACCACCGGTGACGCGGCGGGGACCCGCGGCGCCTCCCTCGACCTGGTCCTCCAGGTCTCCAGCCAGCTCGCCACCGCGATGAACTCGGTCATCGAGGGCAAGCAGCCGGTGGTCCGGACGGCGATCACCGTCCTGCTCGCCGAGGGCCACCTGCTCCTCGAGGACGTGCCCGGGGTCGGCAAGACCCTCCTCGCCAAGACCCTCGCCCGGTGCATCGACGCCTCGGTGCGTCGGGTGCAGTTCACCCCCGACCTGCTGCCGAGCGACATCACCGGTGTCTCGGTCTTCAACCAGGACGTGCGCGACTTCGAGTTCCGGCCCGGGGCGATCTTCGCCAACGTCGTCGTCGGTGACGAGATCAACCGCGCTTCGCCGAAGACCCAGTCGGCCCTCCTGGAGTCGATGGAGGAGGGTCAGGTCACCGTCGACGGCACGACCTACACCCTCCCCCGGCCGTTCCTCGTCATGGCCACCCAGAACCCGATCGAGATGGAGGGCACCTACCCGCTGCCCGAGGCCCAGCGCGACCGGTTCATGGCCCGCATCTCGATGGGCTACCCCTCACCGCGCTCCGAGCTCGACATGCTCGAGCTGCACGGGGGCGCCTCCCCGTTGGAGACGCTGCGCCCGGTCACCGACGCCGCGACCGTGCAGACGATGGTCGAGGCGGTGCGGGCGGTCCACGCGTCGCCGGCCGTGCGGCAGTACATCGTCGACCTCGTCGGGGCGACCCGCTCCAGCTCCGCGCTCCGGCTCGGGGCCTCCCCCCGGGCGACGCTGCACCTGCTGCGGGCCTCGCGCGCCCACGCCGCGCTCTCCGGGCGCGACCACGTGCTGCCCGACGACGTCCAGCAGGTCACCGTGCCGGTCCTCGCGCACCGCCTCATCCCCACCGGCGAGACCCAGATGGCCCGGCGCACGACCGCCGACGTCCTCGGCGACCTGCTCCAGCGGGTCCGGGTCCCGGCCCCGACCCGCTGAGCCCCGTGCACGCCCTGCGCCGCACCCTCACCACCCGCGGAGCCTCGTTCGTCGGGTGCGGGCTGGTCCTCGTCGCGGCCGGCATCGTCCTCGGCCAGCACGACGTCACCCGGGTCGGCGTGCTCCTCCTCGCGCTGACGGCCGCCTCGCTCGTCCTCGTCCGGCGGCACGGGCTGCGCCTCGAGGTCTCCCGCTCGGTCGCCCCCTCGCGGGTCGCCATCGACCAGCGCTCGCTCGTCACCCTCCGGGTGCGCAACACCGAGTCCTCGTCGACCCCCGTCCTCATGGCCGAGGAGGCCATCGACTACGCCCTCGGTGACCGGCCGCGCTTCCTCATCGCCGGGATGCGGGGCGGCGCCGCCCAGGAGGTGCAGTACACCGTGCGCTCGCACACCCGCGGCGTGCACCGCATCGGGCCGCTGCGGGTCCGGGTCCGCGACCCCTTCGGGCTGACCCTGCGGACCGCCGCCGTCAGCGGCCACGCCGAGGTCGTCGTCCTCCCCCGGGTGCTGCCCCTCACCGCGGGCCGCTCCCTCGGCCGGGGCATCGGCAGCGAGGGCTCGATCCCGCACATGGTCGCGCTGCACGGCGAGGACGACCAGACGGTGCGTGAGTACCGCGACGGCGACGACCTCCGGCGCATCCACTGGCCGGCGACCGCCCGCACCGGCGACCTCATGGTCCGCCAGGAGGACCGCCCCGCGAAGCGGCGTGCCGTCGTCCTCCTCGACTCCCGGGCCGTGGGCCACGGGGGCTCCGGGCGCTCGGGGTCCCTCGAGTGGAGCGTCACGGCGGCCGCGTCGATCGTCGTGCACCTCGTCGAGGGGGCGCACGCGGTTCACCTGCTGACCGCCGACACCGGCCTCGACACCGGCACCCGGCACGACGACACCGTCGACGGCTCGCTCGACACCCTCGCCCGGGTGCGCCCGGAGGGCGAGGACGCGATGCGCTCGGTCCTGCACGCCGCGAGCGGGCTGACCGGCCAGGGCGGCCTCGTCGTCTACGTCGGCGGCCCGCTCGGGGACGACGACACCCACACCCTCGCCGCGCTCCGCCAGCCCGGGTCCACGGGGGTCGCCCTCCTCGTCGACCCGGCGGGCTTCGGCGGGTCCCGGGCCGCGGCCGCCGGTCCGACCGGCGGCGCGGGCGCCACGGTCGCCGCGCTGCGTGCCTCGGGGTGGCTCGCGTCCGTCTCCGACGCCTCGACCGGGCCCGCGGAGGCCTGGACCGCCGTCGTCTCCTCCACCCTCGCGGGGGCCCGATGAGCCGCGCCCGCCCCGCCGACGCCGCGCTCGCCGCGGTCGCCACCCTCGCGATCACCCTGCCGCTCACCGACCTCTTCACCCCCTCGGCCGCCTGGGTGCGCCCGAGCGCGCTCGCCGTGCTCGTCGTCGCCGTCGCCGGCGGGCTGCTGCGCACGGTGGGTGCGGCCCGACCGCTCGTCGTCCTCGGCCAGGCCCTCGCGCTCACCGAGACCATCGCCCTCGTGCACGGTCAGGGGCACCTCTGGAAGGCGGTCGTGCCGGTGCCCGACACGGGGCAGGCGCTCGGGGTGCTGCTCGGTGACGCCTACACCACCGTCACCTCGTACACCGCGCCGGCGCCGGCCGACCGGGGCACGACGCTCGCCATCAGCCTCCTCGTCGGGCTCACCGCCCTCGCCACGGACGCCCTCGCCGTCACCTACCGCAACCCGGCGCTCGCCGGCATCCCGCTGCTCGCCGCGTACCTGGCCTCGGCCACGAACACCGGTGCGGGGCTCGCGGCGTGGCTCGTCGTGCCGCCGGCCCTCGCCTGGCTGGCCATGGTCGGCCGGCAGGGGGTCCGCACGCTGCGCACGTGGGGCGGCACCGCGTCCGGCACCCGCCCGGACGCCGACCCGAGCGCCGCGTACGCGACGCTCGGCCGGGTGGTCGGGGTCCTCGCCCTCGCCGCGGCGGTCGTCGTCCCCGGCCTCCTGCCGCACCTGCCGACGACCTTCGTCGCCGACGGCCTGGCCCGCAGCACCGACGGGCGCGGCAACGGCGGCTCGGTCCGCCTCTCGACGAGCATCGACATCGCCCGCGACCTCGCCGACCGCTCGAGCGACCCGGTCCTCACCTACCGCACCTCGGCCGCCGAGCCCGAGCCGCTGCGGGTCGGGCTCCTCGACACCTACCGGCGCGGGCGCTGGCAGTCGACGTCGGAGGCCACCTACGTCCCCCTCGACGGGCGGCTCCCCGGGTCCTCGGCGCTCCCCGACGTCAAGCGCACGACCGAGCGGATCGAGGTGACGAGCAACTCGATCGGACTGCCCCAGGTCGCGATGCCGGCCAACGCCCTCGGCGCGCCCTTCCCGGCCGGTAGCTGGCGGGTCACCGGTGGCGGGGTCGTCGAGCTGACCCAGCCGGTGTCGGAGTACACCGTCGAGTACACGC
>JACXUW010000311.1 GCA_014763705.1 Micrococcales bacterium
TAACCGGGGGCGGCGGCAGCTCCGGTGGCAGCTGGTAGCCCCGGCGACGAACGGGCCGCCCCCGGTTGGGGGCGGCCCGTCGTGGTTCCCCGACGGAGTCGGGAGGTCCTGCTCAGTGCTTGAAGGCGTCCTTGACCTTCTCGCCGGCCTGCTTGAGGTCGGCGCCGGCCTGGTCGGTCCGGCCCTCCGCCTCGAGGCGCTCGTCGTCGGTGGCCTTGCCGGCGGCCTCCTTGGCCTTGCCGGTGGCGTCCTGGGCGGTGTTGTCCAGCTTGTCGCCGAGTCCCATGCCGTGCTCCCTTCGGTGGGGGTCGCGGGGCGGCCGGTCGGACCGCGCCCGCGCTGATCACCCCACCGTAGGCAGGACACGTCAGGGATGGGGGTTTCGCATCGACGGAGTCTCGACGAACCTTCGACGTCGCAGGTCGGGCTCGGTCCCGAGGCGATCAGCCGACGACGAGGACGAGGTCGCCGCCCTCGACCTGCTGGTGTCCGGAGATGGCCAGCCGCTGCACCGTCCCGCCGGCGGGGGAGGTGATGTTGGCCTCCATCTTCATCGCCTCGATCGTCGCGACGACACCACCGGGCTCGACGGTGTCGCCCTCGGAGACGGTCGGGGTGACGACCCCCGCGAAGGGCGCGGCGACGTGACCGGCCTGGCCCGGGTCGGCCTTCTCGGCGGCCATGGTGTCGGCCCGGACCGAGCGGTCGCGCACCTGGACCGGCCGGAACTGGCCGTTGAGGGTGCACATGACGGTGCGCATCCCGTGCCGGTCGGGGTCCCCCACCGAGCTGATGCCGAGGAGCAGCCGCTTGCCGGCCTCGATCTCGGCCTCGTACTCCTGCCCGTGCTCGAGGCCGTGGAGGAACTCGATGGTGCCGAGGACGGACAGGTCGCCGTAGAGCTCCCGCGTCTCCTCGAACTCCTGGGTCGGCCCGGGGAAGAGCAGCTGGTTGAGGGTGCGCCGGGGGTCGGTGACGAGGGCGGCCTCCTGCTCGTCGGTGAGCTCGGTGACCCGCGGCCGCGCCGTGCGACCCTCGAGCGCCTTGCTGCGGAACGGCTCGGGCCACCCGCCGGGCGGGTCGCCGAGCTCGCCGGCGAGGAAGCCGATGACGGAGTCCGGGATGTCGTAGCGGGTCGGGTTCTCCTCGAAGTCCGCCGGGTCGGCCCCGGCCCCGACAAGGGCGAGGGCCAGGTCACCGACGACCTTGCTGCTCGGCGTCACCTTGACGAGGTTGCCGAGGATCCGGTTGGCCGCCGCGTACATGTCCTCGACGTCCTCGAAGCGGTCGCCGAGCCCGAGGGCGATCGCCTGCTGACGCAGGTTGGACAGCTGCCCGCCGGGGATCTCGTGGAAGTAGACGCGGCCGGTCGGCGAGGCCAGCCCGGACTCGAACGGCGCGTAGAGCCGGCGGACCGCCTCCCAGTAGGGCTCGAGGGCGAAGACGGCGTCGATGTCGAGGCCGGTCTCGCGGTCGGTGCCGTCGGTGGCCGCGACGAGCGCCGAGAGGCTCGGCTGGCTCGTCGTGCCGGACATCGTCGCGGTCGCGGCGTCGACGGCGTCGACCCCGGCGTCGATCGCGGCGAGCAGCGTCCCGACCTGCCCGCCCGCGGTGTCGTGGGTGTGCAGGTGCACCGGGAGGTCGAAGTTCTCGCGCAGCGCCGTGACGAGGCGCCGGGCGGCCGGGGCCCGCAGCAGCCCGGCCATGTCCTTGATCGCGAGGACGTGCGCGCCGGTGCCGACGATCTCCTCGGCGAGCCGGAGGTAGTAGTCGAGCGTGTAGAGCGTCTCCCCGGGGTCCATGAGGTTGCCGGTGTAGCAGAGGCAGACCTCGGCGACGGCGGTCCCGGTCTCGAGGACGGCGTCGACGGCGGGTCGCATCTGGTCGACGTCGTTGAGCGAGTCGAAGATCCGGAAGACGTCGAGCCCGGTGCGCGCGGCCTCGTGGACGAAGGCGTCGGTGACCTTGGTCGGGTACGGCGTGTAGCCGACGGTGTTCCGGCCGCGCAGCAGCATCTGGAGCGGGATGTTCGGCATGGCCTCGCGCAGCAGGGCCAGCCGCTCCCACGGGTCCTCGTGGAGGAAGCGGAGTGCGACGTCGTAGGTCGCCCCGCCCCAGGCCTCCATCGAGAGCAGCTGCGGTGTCGTCCGGGCGACGTGGCCGGCCACGTGGAGCAGGTCGCGGGTGCGCATCCGGGTCGCGAGGAGGCTCTGGTGCGCGTCGCGGAAGGTCGTGTCGGTGACCGGGACGTCGGTGCGCTCGCGCAGCTGGCGGGCGAACCCGGCCGGTCCGAGCCGCTGGAGCAGGTCGCGGGTGCCGGGCGGGAGCGGTGCGTCGCGGTCGATGTCGGGCAGCTTGCTGCGCGGCTTGAGGTGGGTCGTCGCCGGGCCGTGCGGCTGGTTGACCGTGACGTCGGCGAGGTACTGCAGCAGCTTGGTGCCGCGGTCGGCCGGGGTGCGGGCGTCGAGCAGCTCGGGGCGCTCGTCGATGAAGCTCGTCGTCGCCTCGCCGCGCTGGAACACCGGGTCGGCGAGCACCGACTCGAGGAAGGGGATGTTGGTCGAGACGCCGCGGATCCGGAACTCCGCCAGGGCTCGTCGCGCTCGGCGCACCGCCACACCGAAGTCGCTCCCGCGGCAGGTGAGCTTGACGAGCATGGAGTCGAAGTGCGGGCTGACCTGGGCGCCGACGAAGACGGTGCCACCGTCGAGCCGGACCCCGCCGCCGCCGGCCGAGCGGTAGACGGTGATCTGCCCGGCGTCGGGGCGGAAACCGTTCGCGGGGTCCTCGGTCGTGATGCGGCACTGCAGCGCCGCGCCGCGGGTGCGGATGTCCTCCTGGCGCAGGCCGAGGTCGGCGAAGGTCTCGCCGCTCGCGATGCGCATCTGGGCGACGACGAGGTCGATGTCGGTGACCTCCTCGGTCACGGTGTGCTCGACCTGGATCCGCGGGTTCATCTCGATGAACACGTAGCGGCCGTCCTCGCCGAGGAGGAACTCGACGGTGCCCGCGTTGCGGTAGCCGATCGCCTCGGCGAAGCGGACGGCGTCGGCGCAGATGCGCTCGCGCAGCTGCGGGTCGAGGTTCGGGGCCGGCGCGATCTCGACGACCTTCTGGTGCCGCCGCTGGACCGAGCAGTCGCGCTCGAAGAGGTGCAGGACGGTGCCCGTGCCGTCGGCGAGGACCTGGACCTCGATGTGCCGCGGCCGGACGACGGCCTGCTCGAGGTAGAGGGTGGGGTCGCCGAACGCGGCGTCGGCCTCGCGCTGGGCCGCCTCGAGCGAGTCGCGCAGGGCCCCGGGCTCGTCGACGCGGCGCATCCCGCGCCCGCCACCGCCGGACACGGCCTTGACGAAGACGGGGTAGCCGATCTCCTCGGCGGCCGCGGTGAGCGCGTCGAGGTCGGTGCTCGGGTCGGCGCCGCGCAGGGTCGGCAGGCCGGCCTCGCGCGCGGCGGCGATGGCGCGGGCCTTGTTCCCCGCGAGGTGGAGGGCGGACGCCGGGGGACCGATGAAGGTGATGCCGGCGGCCTCGCAGGCCTCCGCGAGGTCGGGGTTCTCGGAGAGGAAGCCGTAGCCCGGGTAGACGGCGTCGGCGCCGCACTCGACGGCGACCCGGACGATGTTCTCGTGGTCGAGGTAGGCCCGGACGGGATGTCCCTCCTCGCCGATCTGGTACGACTCGTCGGCCTTGAGCCGGTGCTCGGAGGTGCGGTCCTCGTGCGGGAAGACGGCGACCGTCTTCGCCCCCAGCTCGGTGGCGGCCCGGAAGGCGCGGACGGCGATCTCCCCGCGGTTGGCGACGAGGATCTTCTGGAACACGGCGGACCTCCGGGTCGACGGGGGAGCGGAGCACCCACCCTAGTGATCCGGGTCACGGCCGGGCGCTCCCGTCCGCCTCCCGGCGCGGAGATCACGACCGCGCCGGCGGCGCATCGTCCGTTCGGCGGTTTCCCCGCTCGACGGGGCCGACGTACCGTGACGAGGTGCAGGGGTTCCGCAGGGGTGGACCCACCTCGGCGCGCGCGAGCGTGCTCCAGGTGGTGGCTGCCGCGTGCGCCGGAGTGGCCGCGGTGGCCGGTGCAGTGCTGCTCCAGCCCGGCGCGCTGACCAGTCTGAGCATCACCTCCGAGGAGCCCTCGTTCCTCCGTCCGGCGCCGGAGCGCACCGCCGCCCCGAGCGACGCGCCGCCGGCCGTCCCGGGCTCGCCGCCGAGCGTCTCGCGGCCCTCGCCGAGCGCCCTCCCGGAGCCGAGCGCGACCCCCACGCCCACCCCGACGCCGAC
>JACXUW010000312.1 GCA_014763705.1 Micrococcales bacterium
GGCAGGCCGTGCGCCGTCGCCCAGCCGAGGACGGCGAAGGCGACCGCCTCCTTCTCCCCGGAGGGCACGCCGAGCGCGTCCGTCGTCGTCACCTCGACCGGGGCCACGAGCTCGCGGATCCGCCGCAGGAGCACCGGGTTGCGCACCCCACCCCCGGACGCGACGAGCACCTCCAGCCGGGAGCCGCGGACCGCGTCGGCCACCGTCCGGGCACTCAGCTCGGTGAGGGTGGCGACGAGGTCGGCGAGGTCGGGACGGACCCCGGCCCGGGCGAGCACACCGTCGAGGTAGGCGGCGTGGAAGTGCTCCTTGCCGGTGCTCTTCGGGGCCGGCAGCGCGTAGTAGGGGTCGGCCAGCAGGGCGGCCAGCAGGGTCTCGTCGACCGTCCCGGCGGCGGCGAGCCGGCCTTCCGCGTCGTAGGCCTGCGCGCCGTCCGTGGAGCGGGCGACGACCGCGTCGACGAGCGCGTTGGCCGGGCCGGTGTCCCAGGCGATGGGGTCGGCCTCGGGCGCGCACACGGTGACGTTGGCGATGCCGCCGAGGTTGAGGGCGCCGGCGCGCCGGCCGTGCGCGACGAGGTCGCCCAGCAGCAGCCGGTCGAGGACCGGCACGAGCGGCGCCCCGTGGCCGCCCGCGGCGACGTCGGCCGCCCGCAGGTCCGCGACGACGGGCAGCCCGGTGGCCGCGGCGACCCACGCCGGCTGCCCGAGCTGGAGCGTGCCGAGCGCGTGCCCACCCTCGACCCAGTGGAAGACGGTCTGGCCGTGCGAGCACACGAGGTCGACCGGACCCGCGGCGGCCTCCACCGCCGTCCGGGCCACCGCGCCGAAGGCCCGGCCGATGCGGGTGTCGAGCTCGCACGCGACGTCGAACCCGACCGGCGCGGGCGGCAGCGCCTCGACCAGCCGGCGCCGGAGCTCGGGCTCGTACGGCACGGAGGCGGTGTGCTCCAAGCGCATCCGCAACACGTCACCGTCGGCCAGGAGGTCGACGACGGCGACGTCGATGCCGTCGTGCGAGGTGCCCGAGATCATCCCGACGACGCGCATCAGCGGCCACCACCGCGGGGGTCCAGGGCCGAGCGCAACGCGTCGCCGAGCAGGTTGAGCCCGACGACCGCGACGACGAGGGCGGCACCGGGCAGGACGAGGAGCCACGGCGCGACGACGGCCAGGGTCTGCGCGTCGTAGACCATCCCGCCGAGCGAGGCCGCGGGCGGCGGGGTGCCGAAGCCGAGGAAGCTGAGCGAGGCCTCGGTGAGGATCGCCCAGGACAGCGAGAGTGTGGTCTGGACGACGAGGATGCCGGCGAGGTTGGGGACGACGTGCTCGACGAGCGTCGAGAGCCGGGAACGGCCCACGGCTCGCGACGCGACGACGTACTCGGCCGTGCGCAGGCTGAGGACCGGGCCACGGGCGACGCGGGCGAAGATCGGGACGTAGACGACCGCGATGGCGATGCTCACCGTGACCCAGCTGCGCTCGAGCGTCGCCGCGAGGGCCAGCGCGAGGAGGAGGGAGGGAAAGGCGAAGAGGACGTTGGTGAGCATGCCGACGAGCCGGTCGGCCACGCCACCGAAGAAGCCGGCGACGACGCCGAGGGTGATGCCGACGGCGCCGGAGGCCGCCACCGACACCACCGCAACCCGCAGCGAGTTGGCCAGCCCGGAGGCGACCCGCGAGAAGACGTCCCGCCCGAACTGGTCGGTGCCGAACCACGCCTGCCCGCTCGGCCCGAGGAGCGAGCGGCCGACGTCCTGGGCTGCCGGCGGGCGCGGAGTGAGCCCGAGCACGGCCAGCGCCGCGAGGAGCAGCACGACGCCCATGAGGACGAGGCCGGCGACCCCCGACGGCGTGAGGAAGGCGCGGCGCCAGGCGTGCCCCCGGCCGGGGGAGGCCGCCGCTGCGGGCCCGGCCTCGAGGCCGGTCTCGGTGGCGCTCATCGGACCCGGACCCGCGGGTCGACGAGCCGGTAGACGAGGTCGGTGAGCAGGTTGACGAGGACGAACATCACCGCGATGACGAGGACCGTGCTCTGCACGACGGCGTACTCCTTCTGCTGCAGGCCGAGCAGCACCTGCCGGCCGATGCCCGGGATGGCGAAGATCTGCTCCGCGACGAGGGCGCCGGAGAGGAGGAACCCGAACTGCAGGCCGGTCATCGTGACGACCGGGATGAGCGCGTTGCGCAGGACGTGCCGCACCTGCAGCCGCCGGGGTGGCACGCCCTTGGCCCGAGCCGTGCGGACGAAGTCCTCCGAGCGCACGCCGAGGATCGCGGTGCGGGTCGTCTGGAGCACCGGCGAGGCGATGCTGATGCCGAGCACGAGCGCGGGCAGCGCCATCTGCTGGAGGTTGAGCCACGGGTTCGCGACGAGGGTCGCGTAGCCCTCGCCGTTCGGGTACCAGCCGAGGACGTTCGCGAGGAGCGTCGCGACGGCCGTCGCGAGGAGGAAGGACGGCACCGAGAGGGAGAGCAGGCTGGCCAGCTGGGTCACGCCGTCGCGGGCCCGGCCGGGCCGGCTCGCGGCGAGCATCCCGCCGGGGACCCCGAGGGCCAGGCCGACGACGATGGCGAGGACGGCGAGCTCGACGGTGTTCGGGAGCGCCTGCGCGGTGAGGGCGGCGACGCTCGTGCCCGAGCTCGTCGAGAGGCCGAGGTTGCCGGTCAGTACCCCGCCCAGCCAGCCGAGGTACTGGACCGGCCACGGCTGGTCGATGCCGTAGTAGGCCTCGAGGGAGCGGATCTGCTCGGGGCTCAGCTCACCGGCGGCGATGCCGTACGACGCGGTGATCTGGTCGCCGGGGACCACCCGGAGCACGACGAAGGTCAGCAGCGACACCCCGAGCAGGGTGACGACGGCCTCGCCGAGCCGCCGGACGAGAGGACGGCGCAGGAGGGCTCGGGCTGCGGTCATGTCAGCCGAGCGATGCCTTCCACAGGTCGCTCAGGCTGGCGTCGGTGCGGGCCTCGACGTCCTTCATCGAGGACGCGTGGAGGAGGAAGAGCTTGGGGGTGAACAGCCAGACCCAGGCGGCCTGGTCGACCAGCTCCTTCGAGACGTCGGCGTAGACGGCCTTGCGCTGGGTCACGTCGGTCGTCGCGACCCCCTTCGCGAAGAGGTCGTCGAGGGTCGGCGAGGAGTAGCCGGCGACCTTCTGGAAGCTGCCCTTGCTCGTGAAGTAGCGGGCGTACATCGTGTTCGGGTCCGCGCTGCCGCCGTTGAGGGCGATGGCGGCGTCGAAGTCGCCGGCCAGCCAGCGGTCCACGTAGTCGCCGGAGTCGAGGCTCTCGAGCTGCACCGTGATGCCGACCTTGGCCAGCTGGGCCTGGACGGCCTGCGCCTCGTCGACGGCCGTCGAGTAGAGGCCCTGGGAGGTCATCAGCTTGAGCGAGAAGCCGTTCGGTGTGCCGGCCGCCGCGAG
Organism: Micrococcales bacterium; assembly: GCA_014763705.1. Taxonomy (GTDB): domain Bacteria; phylum Actinomycetota; class Actinomycetes; order Actinomycetales; family Dermatophilaceae; genus Phycicoccus. The sequence continues at coordinate 3,425 of JACXUW010000312.1, forward strand.
GTACTGCTTGGCCTTCGCCAGGTCCTGCTCGGGGCAGGGTTGGGCGGCGGGGTCGGAGCGGTACTGCGGCGAGGTGATCGGTCCGGTCGGCTCGCCGGCGCCGAGCGCGGCCGAGTCGATGACGTCCTGGCGCGAGACGGCGCACTGGACGGCGAGGCGGCGGTTGACGTCCGCGAGGGCCGGCGAGGCCGCCCGCAGCTGGAGGACGTGGTAGCTCAGCGAGTCGACCGCGGTGCTGGTCACCTTGCCCGTGCCCGCCGTCTTCGCCGTCACCGGGTTGTCGAAGATCGTGAGGTCGACCGAGCCGGTGCGCAGGGCGGACACCATCGCCTGCTCGTCGGGGATGACCCGGAACTCGAGGTTCGCGGCGCCCGGCTTGCCCTTGAAGTAGGAGTCGTTGCGCCGCAACGTGATCGACTGGTTCGGGGTCCGCTTGTCCCACGCGTACGGACCGGAGCCGAGCGGTGTCTTCTCGAGGGTCGCGGGGTCGGCGTCCGACGGGACGATGCCGGTGTTCACCCCGGTCAGGCCGCTGGGGAAGGAGGCGTCCGGGGTGCTCAGCGTGACCACGACGGTCTGCGGGTCGGGCGCCGCGACCGACGCGACGTGCGCGAAGTACGACGCGGACGTCGCCTTGGACGCGGGGTCCATGATCGTCTCGAAGGTCTTCTTCACGTCGGCCGAGTCGAGGGCGGAGCCGTCGGAGAACGTCACGCCCTTCTTCAGGGTGAAGGTGTAGGTCTTCCCGTCGTCCGAGACCGTCGGCAGCTCGGCGAGCCCGGCGACCGGCTCGGAGTCCTTCCCGGTGTCGAGGAGGGTGCTGTAGACC
>JACXUW010000313.1 GCA_014763705.1 Micrococcales bacterium
GCTCATCCCGTTCACCCAGGCCGAGAAGGTGCACGCGGCCGGTGCCAGGGCGAGTAGTCGGCGCAGCCGTGGTTGGCGTCCTCGAGCATCAGCAGCTCGCTGCCCGGCACGGCCGCGTGCACCTTCTCGGCCTGGGTGAACGGGATGAGCCGGTCACGCCGGCCGAAGACGATGAGCAGGGGAGCGGTGACGTCGCCGGCCACCGGCGCGAGGTCGAGCGTGTTCGCGACCGCGCGGGCCTCGTCGTCGCTCGTCGTCCCCGACCGGACCCGGAAGGTGTCCCGGGTGAGCGGTGGCAGGCCGTCCCAGCACTCGCCGAAGCAGAACGGCCCGGCGAGGGCGACCGCGGCCGTCACCCGGTCACCGAGCGCCGCCGTGACCGCGACGGAGTAGTACCCGCCGAGGCTGACCCCCCAGACGCCGAGCCGCGTCTCGTCGAGGTCGGGCTCGGCCGTGACGGCGGCGTGCAAGGCCTCGGCCACCGGCGCCCAGTCGCCCCGGATGTGCAGGTCGTACTCGGCCTCGCCCTGGCCCGGGCCGTCGACGGCGAACGTCGCGAGGCCCCGGTCGAGGAAGGTCTGCTCGGTGGAGCGCAGCTCCTCCTTGGTGGAGTCCAGGCCCGGGACCATGACGACGACGGGGTGCGGTCCGTCGCCCGGGGGCGTCCGGACGACGGCGACGAGCCGGCCCTCCTCGAAGGGGATCTCGACCCGACGGCCCGGCGGGTCGAGGTGCGGGAGGGCGTCGGTGTGCGCGGCGACCGCCCGGGCGTGCGCGTCGCGCATCTGCTCGAGGTCGTCGACGAAGACGAACTTGGCGAAGTGGTAGTACGCCGCGGCCTGGGCGAGGTGCTCGCCGCCGGAGCGCAGGCGCCGCTCGGCGAGGGCGGTGCGGCCGAGCTGCTCGTGCTCGGCGCCGACCGCGACCCAGGCCGCGCACCAGTCCGACCAGTGCTCGACGGAGGCGGTCACGCGGGCGAAGTCGGCCGGGGTCACCCCGTTCGCGGTGAAGCGCGGTGCCCAGTGCGCGATGGCGGAGGCCACCTTCTCGTCCATGCCTCCTCCTCCCTCCCCGGCGGGTCTGCCGAGACGTGACTGCAAACGAGTGCAGCCTGCTGGAGTAGCCTACCTCGTGTCAAGCGCACCCGCCTGTGGTGCGGTCCCAGTGCAATCGAATGCACTCACCGCGGTCCCGTGCCGCGGCTCTCCCGGGAGGTCGCCCTGACCCACGTCGACGTCGGTACCTTCAGCCCGCCCGTGGTCCTCGAGGTCGCCCGGGGCCTCGGTCGGCTGGAGGCCGCCGGGCTCACCGTCACCGAGCACCCCGCCACGTCCTCGCCCGGGCAGTTCCGCGAGCTGGCCGACGGCTCGCTGCAGGTGGCCCTCACGAGCCCCGACAACGTCCTGGCCTACCGCTTCAACCCGCGCAACCCCCTCGGGACGCTCCTCGACGCACGGATCGTCGGGGCGCTCGACCGCGCCCTCGGGCTCGGCCTCTACGCGCGGCCCGGCCTCACGGCGGCCGACCTGCGGGGAGCGCGGGTCGGTGTCGACGTCCCGCAGTCGGGTTTCGCCCTCGCGCTCTACGCCCTCGCCGAGCAGCTCGGCGTCCCCGCCTCCGACTACGAGCTCGTCGCCCTCGGGTCCACGCCCCGGCGCCTCGAGGCCCTGCTCGGGGGCGACTGCGACGCCACGATGCTGAACGCCGGCAACGAGCTCGTCGCCGAGGCCGCCGGGTGCACCCTCCTCGCGGCGGCGGGGGAGCGGCTCGCGCCCTACCTCGGCACCGTCGTCGCGGTCGTCGGCGACGAGCACCTCGACACCGCCCGCCGTCTCGCCGACGTCCTCACCGGGGTGGCCGACGAGGTCCTCGCCGGCGGCCTCGACGACGTGGTGACCGATGCCGCCCGCAGCCGCCTCGGGCTCGACGGCGACCAGGCCAGACGGCACCTGGCGCGCCTGCGCAGCCCGACCGAGGGGCTCGTGGCGGGGGGCCGGGTCGAGCGCGCCGCCCTCGCCACGCTCGTCGGCCTGCGGCGCACGTACCTGCCCGTGGTGGTCGACGGTCGTGACGCCGTGGACGCGGCACTCGAGGAGGGCTCGGGGCTTGTCGACGCCCGCTGACGCCGGGCCCCGCCCCATCCGCCTGCTCCAGGCCGCGGCGTTCGTCGCCACCTTCGACCGCTTCGCGATGCCGCCGATGCTCGTCGCGATCGCGCTCGACCTCGGGGTGCCCCTCGGGGACGTCGTCCGCGCCGCCGGCGCCTACTTCCTCGTCTACGGCCTCTCGCAGCCGGTCTGGGGCACGGTGTCGGACCGGCTGGGACGGGTCGCGACGATGCGGCTCACCCTCGTGGTGGCCGGGCTCTGCTCGGTGGCGTCGGCGTTCTCCACGACCACGGCCGTCCTCCTGCTCACCCGGGGACTGGCCGGCGGGTTCTTCGGTGCGGCCTACCCCGCCGCGCTCATCTACCTCGGCGACACGGTGCGTCCGGAGATCCGCCAGCGTGACATCGCGCGGCTCATGGTGGGCGTCGCCCTCGGCACCTCGCTCGCCTACGTCGGTGCCGGCCTCGTCGCCGACCACGCCACCTGGCGGCTCACCTTCGTCGTCACCGGAGCGGCCGCCCTCGTCGTCGCCGCCCGGCTCGGCGCGCTCGCCGAACCGCCGGGCCGGACCACGCCTGGCGTCCTGCCCCCGCTGCGGACCGTCGCGCGGTCGGGCGTGGCGCGGTTCGTCCTGCTCTGCGCACTCGTCGAGGGCGCGGTGCTCCTCGGGACGGTCACTCTCCTGCCCGCCGCCGCGGAGGGCGCGGGCGCCTCGACCTCGGTCGCCGGACTCGCGACGGGGGTGTACGGGCTCTCCGTCCTCGTCTGCTCCCAGCTCGTCGGCCGGCTCTCGCAGCGCTGGGACGCCGCCCGGCTGCTCCGGGTGGGCGCGGTGGCGGCGGTGCTCGCCGGCTCCGTCCTCGCCGTCTCGCAGGGCGTGGCGGCGGCCGTGGCCGGGGCCGTGCTCCTCGGGGCCGCGTGGTCCGCCATGCACTCGACCCTCCAGACCTGGGCGACCGAGGTGCTCCCGCAGGCCCGCGCGACGGTCGTGTCACTCTTCGCCGGCTCGCTGTTCGTGGGGTCCTCGCTGGCCGCCGTCCTCGCCTCCGGGCTCGCCGACCGGGGACGCTACGACGTCCTGTTCGCGGCCGCCGCCGTCCTGGCCGTCCCCCTCGGCGCGGCCGCGGCCGCGGTCCGGGGGCGCTGGCGGCCCCGGGCGGCGGGGCCCACGGGGCCCTAGACTCCGTGGTCGTGCCGACACCGACGCTCCGTGACGTCGCCGAGGCCGCGGGCGTCCACGCGGCCACGGCCTCGAGGGCGCTCAACCCGTCCACGCGCGGGCTGGTCAACGCCGAGACCGCGCGGCGGGTCATCAAGGTGGCCGAGCAGCTCGGGTACCACCCGAACCCCATCGCCCGCGGGCTGAAGACGGCCAAGTCCGGCAGCGTGGGGCTCGTCATCCCGGACCTCACCAACCCGCTCTTCCCCCCGATCGTGCGCGGCATCGAGGACGTCCTCGAACCGGCCGGGTACAGCGGCCTCATCGTCAACACCGACAACGACCCGGCCCGCGAGGAGGCGCAGATCGAGCGGCTGCGCGCGCGGCAGGTCGAGGGGCTCATCGTCGCCACGGCCCGGGTGCACCACGCCCTGCTCCACCAACTGCACGACGAGGGCGTCGTCATGGTGATGGTCAACCGGCGTCCCGACGGCGCCGACGTGCCGTCGATCACCCCCGACGACGCCGCGGGGGTCGAGCTCGCCGTGCGGCACCTCGCCGATCTCGGGCACACGCGCATCGCGCACGTCGCCGGGCCACCGAACACCTCCACGGGCGTCGGCCGCGCCCGGGCGTTCCGCTCGGCGGTCCGGGACCTCGGGCTCGACACCGACCCGCGGCTGGAGACCACGGCGGAGCACTGGAGCGAGGAGGCCGGCGCCGCCGGGCTGCGCCGGCTCCTCGACGACGGAGTCGACTTCACCGCCGTCGTCGCCGGCAACGACCTCATCGCCCTCGGCTGCTACGACGTCTTCCGGGAGCGGGGCCTGCGCTGCCCCGAGGACGTCAGTGTCGTCGGGTTCAACGACATGCCCTTCCTCGACAAGCTGCGGCCCCCGCTGACGACCATCTCGATCCCGCACCAGCAGATCGGTGCGGGATCGAGATGGTCGTCAGCGGGGGCCGCAGCTTGTCGA
>JACXUW010000314.1 GCA_014763705.1 Micrococcales bacterium
GAGCAGAACCGGTTCGTCCCGATGCAGACGGCCGTCACCAGCTTCCTCAACGGTCTGGCGAGCGACGGTGAGCTTCCCTCGAATGTGCGGATATCGATCGTGCCGTTTTCGAGCCGCGTCAGTTTCGGCATGCATTATTCAGGCTGGTTCATGCCCTATAACGGCAAGCCCGCCATTCCCACCCGGTGGACCAATCCGCAATCCGTCTATTCCTCGTCGAAGTACAGCTTTTCGAAGTGGCTGGATGGCGAAACCTGGCTCGCCTACACCTCCTCCAACTACTACTGGACGGGATGTGCCGAGCCGAGGGCCGACGTCGACATGCGGACGACCGGCAACCTGACGGATCAGTCGCTCGGCGACGCCCCGCCGAGCGATATCGGTTTTGTCGCGATGGACAACAACCCTCAATCCGCCCAGAGCTTCTGTCCTCCGCCGATTACGGAGCTGACGGGTGATCTCGCCGCACTGACAGCGGTGGTCGACGGCCTGACGTCGGAGGGGTCGACGCGGCTGGATGCCGGCATGATCGCCGGTTGGTACACGCTCTCGCCGCGATGGGCGACGGCCTGGGAAACCGGGCAGCCGCTCGAATACGGAAAGACCGCCAAGAAGTACGTGGTCTTCATGACCGACGGTGGCATGAACGTGAAGTACGGCCCTTCCGACAGCACCTCCGACAAGCTGGACTGGATATGCGACAAGGAGCGCACCTCGGCCTGCAACAAGATCGCCGTCAACGCCCTGTTGTCGACCTGCAGCAAGATGAAGACTGCGGGAATAAAGATCTATTCGATCTCCTATTCCAACGACGCCGACGTCACCAATATTCGCAACTGCTCGTCGGGGGCGGGATATTACTATTCCGCCTCGGTCAGCAGCATCGAGGCGGTCTACAAGAAGATCGCGGAGGATGTCGTGGTTCAGGCGCTACGCCTCTCGCGCTGACGAGCGACGCGCACTTGTCGTGGACACAGCCCAGGTGGCGGCGCTACTGTCCGACGGCGCCGACGGGTACGAAGCGTCCGTCCCGCCATTCCATCAGCACGTAGGGATTGTCGGCCAGTTCGTGGCCGGAATCGAAGGTGACGTTGCCGATTGCGGTCTCGATACCGGTTCCAACAAGCGCCTCGACAACGGGCATGCCCATCGCCGAGGAGAGGCCTGCGGCATCGGCGACCAGCTCGACGCCACGGTCGAGCAGCACGGGGGCCGCGAGGCGCTGGTCGACCGCGCCCAGGGCGTCCGGATGACGTGGGCCGAGCTCGGCGCCGCCGTCGACCGGCTGGCCCGCGGGTTCCTCGCGGTCGGCGTCGGCAAGGGCGACCGGGTCGGCATCTGGGCGCCCAACTGCTCGGAGTGGGTGCTCGTCCAGCTCGCCACCGCCAAGGTCGGCGCCGTCCTCGTCAACATCAACCCGGCGTACCGCACCCACGAGCTCACCTACGTCCTCGGCCAGGCGGGCATCCGGGTGCTCGTGACGGCCGAGTCGTTCAAGACCTCCGACTACGTCGCGATGGTCGAGTCGGCCCGGCCCGAGTGCCCCGCGCTCGAGCAGGTGGTCGTCATCGGCCGGGAGTCGTGGGACGCCCTCCTCTCCGCGGCCGACGAGGTGAGCCCCGAGCGGCTGACCCTCGCCCAGCGCGAGCTCGACCCGTACGACCCCATCAACATCCAGTACACGTCGGGCACGACCGGGTTCCCCAAGGGTGCGACGCTCTCGCACCACAACATCCTCAACAACGGCTACCTCGTCGGCGAGCTGTGCCGGTACACCGAGGCCGACCGCATCTGCATCCCGGTGCCCTTCTACCACTGCTTCGGGATGGTGATGGGCAACCTGGCGGCCCTGACCCACGGCGCCTGCATGGTCATCCCCGCGCCGGGGTTCGACCCCGCGTCGACGCTCGCGGCGGTCTCCGAGGAGCGCTGCACCTCGCTCTACGGCGTACCGACCATGTTCATCGCGGAATGGGCTCTGCCGGACTTCTCCTCGTACGACCTGTCGTCGGTGCGCACCGGCATCATGGCCGGCTCGCCGTGCCCGGCGTCGATGATGACCCAGCTCATCGAGTCGGGCATCGAGGAGATGACCATCTGCTACGGCATGACCGAGACCTCGCCGGTGTCGACGCAGAACCGCACCGACGACCCCTTCGAGCAGAAGGTCAACACGGTCGGCTCGGTGCATCCCCACCTCGAGATCAAGGTCGTCGACCCGGTCTCGGGCGAGACCCTCCCACGGGGTGTCCCGGGCGAGTTCTGCACCAAGGGCTACTCGGTGATGCTCGGGTACTGGGAGGAGCCGGAGAAGACGGCCGAGGTGCTCGTCGACGGCTGGATGCACACCGGCGACATCGCGGTGATGGACGACGACGGCTACGTGCAGATCACCGGCCGGATCAAGGACATGGTGATCCGGGGCGGCGAGAACATCTACCCGCGCGAGGTCGAGGAGTTCCTCTACACCCACCCGGACGTCCTCGACGCCCAGGTCATCGGCGTCCCGGACGAGCGGTACGGCGAGGAGCTGTGCGCCTGGGTCCGGATGAGGGACGGCGCCGTGCCGCTGACCGCCGAGGCGGTGCGCGAGTACTGCTCGGGTCGGCTCGCGCACTACAAGATCCCGCGCTACGTCAAGGTCGTCGACGAGTTCCCGATGACGGTCACCGGCAAGGTCCGCAAGGTCGAGATGCGCGAGGCGACGGTGGCCGAGCTCGGCCTCTGACCAGCGCCGACGCGCTCGGCGTCCACCGTCGGAGGCCCTGCTGGCGCCCGACCGCGCGAGGCCCTAGGTTGGCCCGGCGCAGGGGACCGTCGGTCCGGGTCCGGCCGCTTCGGCCGGTGCCCGACGCGACGGTAGGTTGTCCGACGACGCCGGTTCCGGCGTGCTCTCGACAGGAAGTTCCCAGATGTCCACCGACCAGCTGCTCCTCCTGCTCCTCGTCATCGTCGTCGTCGTGCTCGTTGTCTGGCTGCTCGTGCGCCGCTCGTCGTCGCGCAAGGACGAGGCGCGTGCCGAGGCAGCCGTCCTGCGCGCCGAGGCCGAGGGCCTGGCGACGACCATCGCCGGCCAGGAGGCCTTCGCCGCCCAGGCCGAGGACCGCGCCGGCGTGGCGCAGACCGAGGCGGAGCGGCTCGCGGCCGAGGCGGACCGGCTCGCCGCCGAGGCCGGCCGGACCCGGGCCGGGGTCGAGGCCGCCCGCACCGAGCACGACGCGTTGCTCGCGCAGGCCGACCGGGTCGACCCGGACGTCGAGACCCCCGACCCCGCCGACGGCGCCGACGGCGACGACCGCCCGATGACGCGCGCCGAGGTGCGCCGGATGCGCGAGGAGGCCGAGCGCGCCGCGTGGGCCGGCAGCCCCGCGGCCCCCGTGCCCGGTGCGGCCGGTGCGGCGGTCATGGGCGCCGAGCTGGCGGCCGCCCAGCCCGCGCCCGGCACCCCGGTCGCCGAGGAGCCGGCTGCCGTCACCGAGGAGGCGGTCGCCGAGGAGCCGGTCGAGGAGCCGGTCCTCGAGCGGTCCCCCTGGGCGCCGCCGCTCGAGGAGCCCACGCCGGTCGCGCAGGCCGCCCCGGCCGCGGCGGAGGAGACCGTCGCCGACCCGGAGGCCGAGGCGCACAGCGCTCGCATCGCCGCCGCCGACGACTACCGCGACGACACCGACGAGGGTGCCGAGGGTGAGGATGCCGATCACGGCGACGAGAATGTTCGAGGTGACCTGGGCGTCCATCATTCGTCCTTGCTCTCGGGAAGCGGGCCCGTCACGGCCCGTCACCATCGTACCCGGGCCGCTGGTAGACTTGAGGACTGTACTTCGGCGAGGGATGCTCGCGCGTGCGTCCAGCACTGCTCACGGCATCCGTTATCGACGAGGGTGTGCGGCCTCACGGTTCCTCACGCGCTCGCGGTTGAGTCGAACCCCCTGACGTCCGGGCTGAGATCAGCACCCGGTCTCTGCCCAAGGAGAATGCACATGTCTGAAGACACCACCGTCCACGCCGAACTGCGCGAAAACTTCGGCAAGGGCTTCGCCCGCCGTCTGCGCGCCGCTGGCAAGATCCCCGCCGTGCTGTACGGCCACGGCACCGACCCGGTGCACGTCGCGCTCCCCGGCCACCAGATGCTGCTGCTCGTGCGCCACGCGAACGCCCTGATCGAGCTCGACATCGCCGGCAAGTCTCAGCTTGCGCTCGTAAAGGA
>JACXUW010000315.1 GCA_014763705.1 Micrococcales bacterium
GTCGCGGGATTCACAATGGCGCGGCGGAAATGCTGATGGCGCGCACGGGTCGCGACTGGAACACCGCCGATGCGTGAGGTCGCAATCGAATCCTTCGCCGGCGTCGACGCTTGGTCCGAGGCCATCGCCACGCGCCTGGCGCAGACCCTGGACGACGCCTTGCGTGACGCGGGCCGGGCCTTTTTTGCGGGTCCGGGCGGATCGACGCCCGCCCCCGTCTATCGCCGCCTTGCGGCGACGAATCTGGATTGGGCGAACGTCGCCGTCACCCTGGTGGACGAGCGTTATGTGCCCGAGACCTCGCCGGACTCCAACGCCCGGCTGATCCGCGACGTGCTGTTGCAGGACCGGGCCGCCGCCGCCCGGTTCGTGCCCCTCTATACACCCGAGGTGACGGTAGATCGCGCCGCCGTCGTGGCCGCCCACGCCCTGGCCGACGCCGGCGGTCGATTCGACGCGGTCCTTCTCGGCATGGGGGAGGATGGCCATATCTGTTCCATGTTCCCTGAAAGCCCCACGCTGAAGACGCTTCTGACCCCGACGTTGAGACCGACCGTGCTGGGCGTGCCGCACGGCCGCGATGGCCTGGCGCCGCCGCAGGAGCGGTTGTCGATCAACCTGCCCTATCTGATTTCGGCGGGACGGGTGATCCTGGGCCTCAAGGGCGCGACCAAACGCGCCGTGTTCGAAGAACAGGCAAAGGGCGACCCCAAGGTCCAGCCCATCGCGGCGTTGCTGGCCAATGCCGTTCCCCTAGAAGTTCTGTGGACGGAGGAAGGCTGACATGGCCCTTCATCCCACGGTCGCCGCGGTCACCGCCGGACTGCTCGCGGGAGCGGTCGCCGCGGCCTCGGCCGTGCTCGCCGTCGTCGGCCTCGGCGCGGTGGTCCTCGCCGGCCTGTGGCTGGCCTCGTTCCGGGGGCAGCCCCCGATCAGTGCCTTCGGACCGGGCAACGGAGCCTCGACGCTGCTCGCCTGGTGGGCCTGGCCCCGAGTCCTCGCTGCGGTGGCGGGCGCGGTGGTCCTCGTCCGGCTGGCCCGGCTCGGTGCGGGTGAGGCGGGCACCGGGTCGGTCGTCCTCGTCGCGCTCGTCCTCGGGGTGCTGCTGCCCCTCGCCGACGGCGCCCTGACCCGGGCCGCGGCGGCGCACCGGGGCTGAGCCGGCGACGCCCGGCACCGGCGGACAGGACGGTGACCTACCCTGCTCGGGTGCGCATCGACGTCTGGTCCGACATCCTCTGCCCGTTCTGCCACCTGGGACGGCGCCACCTCGAGCTGGCCCTCGAGCAGTTCGAGCACGCCGACGAGGTGGGCGTGGTCTGGCACAGCTTCCAGCTCGACCGGAACGCGGCCGCCGTCGACGACACCCCGCAGGTCGAGCGGATCGCTGCGAAGTACGGCACCGACCGGGCACAGATGGAGGCGCAGCACGAGCAGATGGCCCGCGACGCGGCCGAGGTCGGCCTCGACTTCGCGTGGCAGCGCCTCGTCGGCGGCAACTCCTACGACGCCCATCGGCTGATCCACCTGGCCCGCTCGCTCGACCGCGAGCGCGAGGTCACCGAGCGCGTGCTGCGGGCGTGGTACTCGGAGGGCGCCGCGATCGGCGACCACGAGACGCTCGTCCGGCTCGGCACCGAGGCGGGGCTCGAGGAGCAGGCCGTGCGCGACCTGCTCGCGTCCGACGACTTCGGCATCGACGTGCGCACCGACGAGGCGCTGGCCGGCCAGATCGGCATCACCTCGGTGCCCACCTTCGTCCTCGACCAGAAGTACGGCGTCACCGGCGCCCAGCCGGTCGAGGTGGTCCTCCAGGCCATCCGCCAGGTGTGGGACCTCCAGGGCACCGAGCCCGAGATGCCCGCTGCCGGCGGCGGCTGCGGTGGCGGCTGCTGCGGCGGGGCCTGCGGCTCCGACGGTGCCGAGGAGGCCACGGCCCCCGCGGAGGCGGCCGGCTGCGGGTGCGGCGCCGGTGGCTGCGGCGGCGTGTGCGGGCCGGACGAGCACGCCGAACACGACGCCCACACCGACGAGGTCAGCCCCGCCACGCGCTGACCGGCGTCCCCGGACGCGAGGACACCCCGCGTACCTGGAAGAGCCCACCTGCCCTTGCTGCATTCCTGCCCTGGGGGAGTTCAGTGGGGTACCACCACGCGGGGTGCCGTCACCGATCGTACGGGGTGGCCACCGGGTGACGGAAATCCCCCGCACGGATGGCCCGCGGCCCCATCGCCGCCGGCCATCTGTGTCGTCGCGGGACACCCCCGAGGGCGCCCGGTCCCCCTACGGTCGTCGCTCATGTCCGACACCGTCGTCAGTCCCCGCGGCTCCGCGTCCCCGACGCCGACCCGCCCCAACATCGTCAAGATCGTCTTCGCCAGCGTCGTCGGCACCGCCGTCGAGTGGTACGACTTCTTCCTCTACGGCTCCGCCGCGGCCCTCGTCTTCGGCCGCCTCTTCTTCCCCGAGAGCGAGCCGCTGACCGCCACCCTCCTCGCGTTCGGCACCTACGCCCTCGGCTTCGTCGCCCGGCCGCTCGGCGGGGTGGTCTTCGGTCACTACGGCGACCGGGTGGGGCGCAAGAAGATGCTCGTCGTCTCGCTGCTCATGATGGGCGGCGCCACGGTCGCCATCGGGCTGCTGCCGACGTACGCGACGATCGGCGTCGGCGCTCCCCTGCTGCTGCTCCTCCTGCGGCTCATCCAGGGCTTTGCGGTCGGCGGCGAGTGGGGCGGCGCGGTCCTCATGGTCGCCGAGCACGGGAAGGACGAGCACCGCGGCTTCTGGTCGAGCTGGCCGCAGGCCGGCGTCCCCTTCGGCAACCTCCTCGCCACCGGCGTGCTCTGGCTCCTCGCGCTCTTCCAGTCCGAGGAGCAGTTCGACGCGTGGGGCTGGCGCATCCCGTTCCTGCTCTCGGCCGTCATGGTGCTCATCGGGCTCTGGGTCCGCGTCAGCCTCGAGGAGTCGCCGGTCTTCGCCGAGGCCAAGGCCGAGATCGAGTCCTCCGACCGCCCGCACCTGCCGATCCTTGAGGTGCTCCGGCGGTACCCGAAGGAGGTGCTCCTCGCCATGGGCATGCGGATGGCGGAGAACATCTCGTACTACATCTTCACGATCGTCGTCATCACCTACGTCACCACCTACCTCGGGGCGGAGAAGGGAGTGGTCCTCGGCGCGCTGCTCGCCGGCGCCGCGATGCAGTCCGTCCTCATCCCGGCCATCGGCGCGCTCTCGGACCGCGTCGGCCGCCGGCCGCTCTACCTCGTGGGGGCCGTGGGCGTCGGCGTGTGGGGCTTCGTCTACTTCGGGATGATCGACAGCCTGAGCGGCCCGCAGATCATGGTCGCCACGCTCGTCGGGCTGTTCTTCCACTCGCTGATGTACTCGCCGCAGGCCGCGTTCTTCTCCGAGCTCTTCGGCACCTCGGTCCGCTACACCGGCGCCTCGGTCGGCTACCAGCTGGCGTCCATCCTCGCCGGGGCCCTCGCCCCGATCATCGCGGTGGCCCTGCTCGGGTCCGTCGACACCCGCAACACGACGGCGGTCGCGGCCTACCTCGCGGTGGCGGCGGCGGTCACCGTCGTCTCGGTGCTCCTCGCGAAGGAGACCCGGGCCAGCTCGCTGCGGCACGACCGCGTCCTCGCCGACGCGAACGACTGACCCGCCACCCCGGCCCACCCACGGCGGCCCGGGAGCCCTCCGCCGAGGCGCTCCCGGGCCGCCGCCGTGCGCCGGGCGTTGACGCCCGGCCGGCTCAGGGCCATGATGACCTGCGGCGATACCTCTGTGACCCGGGTCACACCGACCCGGCACCATCGCGGTGACGGGTGCTGTGGGGCCCGTCCCCGCTCCAGCCGATCGACCGCGCCCGGACCCGGGGAGCACCCGCCGCGGGCGCCGCAGGGAGACAGCATGACCACACCCCGTTCCACCGTGCCCGGACGCCGCCTGCTGGTGGCCGCCGGCTTCACCGCAGCCCTCCTCGTCGTGCCGACCACGCCGGCCTCGGCGGGGACGCACCACGGCCCGACCCCGCCGAAGCCGGTCGTCCGCTCCGACCAGCTCGCCGCTCCGTTCAACCTCGACGTGTCCGGTCGCTCGGTCCTCGTCGCCGACGGCGGCCAGAACCTCGTGGGCACGCTGGCCCGCGACGGCTCGATCACGCCGATCGCCACCGACCAGCCCGGCGCCTCCGG
>JACXUW010000316.1 GCA_014763705.1 Micrococcales bacterium
CTTCCGACCCGCAGGGCAGTCATCCTGTCCCCACCGAGATACCCCGTGGTGCATCTCAAACGGAGATTCGATGTGACGCGCGTCACACTCCGGGGCGCCGGTCGGGCCCGCACGCTCACTCGCGGACGAGCAGTCCGTCCTTGACGGCGTCGCGCAGGAGGGCCACGACCTCGGCGCGGACGGCGGCGTCGTCGAGGTCGAGGAGCCCCGCGATGGCGGCCGCCGCGGCCCGGGCGGTCAGCTCGCCGTCGCAGACCGAGACGAGGGCCGCGGTGACGGTGCTGAGCGGGAGGCCGCGGCGCAGCCCGCCGCCCTGGCGCAGGACGATGGCCCGGGGGTCGGGCTCGCCGGGGACCCCGAACCGCTCCTCGGTGACGTCGTCGGCGCAGCGCCACGCGACGTCGAGGAGCGCGTCGTCGTCGTGCTCGGCGAGCCAGGTGCGCGCCCGCAGGCCGGCGAGGACCGCGGGGCCCATCGGCTGCTCGACCGGGCCGGGCACGTCGACGAGGTCGAGGAACGGCGGGCGGTCGGTGGCCGGCCGCTGGAGGGTGACCACGCCGAAGCCGATCGCCTCGACGTCGCGCGCCGCGAAGTCGTCGAGCCACGCGGAGTACATCGCGTTGAAGTCGGCCGTCCCCGGGTGGTGTCCGCCGTCGCGCGCCCACGTCTCCGCGTACGCGGCGGGGTCCTGCACCTCGCGCTGGACCACCCAGGCGTCGAGCCCGGTGCCCTCGAGCCACGCCGCGACCCGGTCGGTCCAGGACGCCCCCCGGGGTACCTCCCAGTTGCCGAGCAGCTGGGCGATGCCGCCGGGCTCGAGGTGGGCCCCGACGCGGCCGACGAGGTCGCGGACCACGTCGTCACCGGAGGCGCCACCGTCGCGGTACTCGAAGAGGGGCACCGCCCCGCCGCGCGGGGTGATGACGAACGGCGGGTTGGAGACGACGAGGTCGAACCGCTCCCCCGCCACCGGGTCGAGCATCGAGCCGGCCCGCACGTCCCAGCCGACCCCGTTGAGGGCGGCGTTGAAGCGGGCGTACCCGAGGGCCCGCTCGGACAGGTCGGTGACGACGACCTCGCCGGCGTGCGCGCCGAGGTGGAGGGCCTGGACGCCGCACCCGGTACCGAGGTCGAGGGCGCGGCCGACCGTCGGGCGGGGCGTCCAGGACGCGAGGGTGGTCGAGGCGCCGCCGACGCCGAGCACGTGGTCGGGGCGCAGCGGCCGACCGGTCGCGAGCTCGCCGAGGTCGGAGGCCACCCACCAGTCGGTGCCGTCCGCGGCGTACGGCCGCAGGTCGCAGCGGGCGACGACGGCGTCCCCCTCCGGCGCGACGAGCCCGAGCTCGACCGCCCCGGCGACGCCGAGGCCGGGGAGCGCCGCCTCGACCTCGGTGGCGTCGACCGGGTCGCCGAGCGTGAAGAGCCGCACGAGCGCGGCCCGCGGGTCGGTGGCGCGGGCCGTGACGCGCTGGGCCGGCAGGGCCTGGTCGCGCTCGAGGGCGGCGGACGCCATCGGCCCGAGCAGCGCGGTGACCCCGGCGACGGTGAAGCCGGACGCGACGAGGTCGGCGCGCAGCCGGGCGAGCAGCGCGTCGTCGACGCGGGGCGGGGCGGTGGTCATCGGGGACGAGCCTAGGGCGTGGCGGTCGAGGGAACAGAACACGCCGTGTGCGACGGACGCGACACGGCGTGTTCTGTTCACTCGACGGCCGGAACCGCCGAGGTGGGGCGCTCAGACCTGCGCGGGCTGCGGCTCCTCGGCCGACGCGGCGTTCGGCTCGTCGTCGCCGCCGAAGGCCAGGTCGCGGCTCTTGGAGACCGCGACCGCCGCCACGACGACGACGAACGCGACCGCGGCGATGCCGTAGCGGATCGGCGCCGAGGCGTCGCCACCGATCGACAGGGTGACGATCGCCGGCGCGATGAGCACCGAGACGAGGTTCATCACCTTGATGAGCGGGTTGATCGCCGGGCCGGCGGTGTCCTTGAACGGGTCGCCGACCGTGTCGCCGATGACGGTGGCCGCGTGGGCCTCGGTGCCCTTGCCGCCGTGGTGACCGTCCTCGACGATCTTCTTCGCGTTGTCCCAGGCGCCGCCGGAGTTCGCGAGGAAGACCGCCATCAGCGCACCCGCGCCGATGGCCCCGGCGAGGAAGCCGGCGAGCGCCCCGATGCCGAGGCCGAACCCGACCGCCACCGGCATGAGAGCGGCGAGCAGGCCGGGCGTCGCGAGCTCGCGCAGCGAGTCCTTGGTGCAGATGTCGACGACCCGCCCGTACTCCGGCTTCTCGGTGCCGTCCATGATCCCCGGGTGGTCCCGGAACTGTCGGCGCACCTCGAAGACGATGGCGCCCGCGGCCCGGGTCACCGCGTTGATCGCGAGGCCGGAGAAGAGGAAGACGACGGCCGCTCCGAGGATGAGCCCGACGAGGGTGTTCGGCGCGGTCACGAGGCCGGCCGCGTTGTTGAGGAAGTCGGTGCCGTCCTGCTGGGTCAGCCCGGAGACGTCGATCGTGCGCAGGGCGTCCTGCCAGGCGTTCGTGTACGAGCCGAACAGGGCGGTCGCCGCGAGCACCGCGGTCGCGATGGCGATGCCCTTGGTGATCGCCTTCGTCGTGTTGCCGACCGCGTCGAGCTCGGTGAGGATCTGCGCGCCCTGGCTGTCGACGTCGCCGGACATCTCGGCGATGCCCTGCGCGTTGTCGGAGACCGGCCCGAAGGTGTCCATCGCGACGATGACGCCGACCGTCGTCAGCAGGCCGCAGCCGGCCAGCGCGATGAGGAAGAGCGACAGGGCCGTGACGCCGCCGCCGAGGAGGAAGGCGAGGTAGACCGCGCCACCGATGATCGCCGCGGTGTAGACGGCGGACTCCAGACCCACGCCGATACCGGAGAGGACGACGGTGGCAGCACCGGTGAGCGAGGTCCGCGCGACGTCCTTGGTCGGCCGCTTGTCGGTGCCGGTGAAGTGGCCGGTGAGCCACAGGATGATGCCCGCGAGCACGATGCCGATGACCACCGCGAGGAGCGCGGCGAGGCGCGGGTTGCCGCTGAGGGCGGCGATCTGGGACTCGGTCGTGCCCTCGGCGGCGTTCCCCTCGAACAGCTCGCCGTAGGTGCCCGGCAGGTAGGTGAAGGCGGCGACCGCCGAGAGGACGGCGCTGATCGCGGCGGCGATGTAGAAGCCGCGGTTGATCGCGTTGAGCGGGTTCTCGCCCGGGCGCGCCTTGGTGATGTAGACCCCGAGCAGCGCGGTGAGGGCACCGATCGCCGGGATGATCAGCGGGAAGACGAGGCCGTACGCACCGAACGCGACCGAGCCGAGGATGAGCGCCGCGACGAGCGTCACCGCGTAGGACTCGAAGAGGTCGGCGGCCATGCCCGCGCAGTCACCGACGTTGTCGCCGACGTTGTCCGCGATGGTCGCGGCGTTGCGCGGGTCGTCCTCCGGGATGCCGGCCTCGACCTTGCCGACGAGGTCGGCGCCGACGTCGGCGGCCTTGGTGAAGATGCCGCCGCCGACCCGCATGAACATCGCGAGGAGCGCGGCACCGAAGCCGAAGCCCTCGAGGACCTTCGGGGCGTCGGCCTTGTAGGCGAGGACGACGATCGAGGCACCGAGCAGGCCGAGGCCGACGGTGGCCATGCCGACGACGCCACCGGTGCGGAAGGCGATCTTCATGCCGAGGTCGCGGCCGCCCTCGTGGCGGGCGGCCGAGGCGACCCGGACGTTGGCCTTGACCGCGAGGCTCATCCCCAGGTAGCCGATGGCCGCGGAGAAGAGTGCGCCGAGGACGAAGAAGCCGGACCGGCCCCATCGCACGCCGGCCGTGTCGGCGGGCAGGAGCAGCAGGAGGAAGAAGACGAGCACGACGAAGATGCCGAGCGTGCGGAACTGCCGGTTGAGGTAGGCCGAGGCGCCTTCCTCGACGGCCGAGCCGATCTCCTGCATCTTCTCGGTGCCGGGATCGGCCGCGAGCACCTGGCGCCGGAACACGAAGCCCATGACGAGCGCGACGGCGGCGATGACCGCGACGACGACGACGAGCGTCTGGTTCATTCCGGTCAGCTGCAGGGCGCCCGACTCGGCCTGTGCGAGTGCGAGGGGTGCCATTCCATCCTCCTTGACGGCGTGTGTCGTCCCCGGGCGCAGGTCAGCGCCATCGACAGGGACGGTCGGCGGGGACT